>NZ_JBHWJJ010000038.1:33301-62816 GCF_042732005.1 Streptomyces sp. NPDC059851
TCCCCACGCTCTCCCTGTTCTTGTGTGTCCGGGGGTGCGCGGGGTGCGCTGGGGCGGGGGGGTGGGCGGGGCCCGGACCAACGGTCCGGGCCCTTCCGCGTACGGCCCCCGGGGCCCTCAGAGCTCCCGGTGCACCTTCGTGTTCGAAGCCTGGGCCCGGGGCCGGACCACCAACAGGTCGATGTTGACGTGGCTGGGCCGGGTCACCGCCCACGCGACCGTCTCGGCCACGTCCTCCGCGGTCAGGGGCTCGGCCACCCCCGCGTACACCTTGGCCGCCTTCTCGGTGTCCCCGCGGAAACGCGTGGTGGCGAACTCCTCGGTCTTGACCATGCCCGGCGCGATCTCGATGACCCGCACGGGCTGCCCGACGATCTCCAACCGCAGCGTCTCGGCCAGTACCCGGGCCCCGTTCTTGGCGGCGACGTACCCTGCACCGCCCTCGTACGTGCCGTGCCCGGCCGTGGAGGACAGCACCACGACGGTCCCGTCGCCGGACGCGACGAGCGCCGGCAGCAGCGCCTGCGTCATGTGCAGCGTGCCGATCACGTTGACCTCGTACATCGTGCGCCAGTCACCCGGATCACCGGTCGCGACCGCATCGGCCCCGAGCGCCCCGCCGGCGTTGTTGACCAACACCTCGCAGCGCTCCAGGGAGGCCGCGAAGGCATCGACGGCAGCCCGGTCGGTGACGTCCAGCGCGTACGCCGCCGCAGACCCGCCACCGGCGGCGATCTCGTCCGCGAGGGCCTCGATACGGTCCTTGCGGCGCGCGGTGAGGACGACGTGGTAGCCGGCCTCGGCGAGCTGCCGGGCGGTGGCCGCGCCGATCCCGCTGCTGGCGCCGGTGACTACGGCGGTCCGGGTGCTCATGTACGGGCTCCTCGTTCGTACGGGCGAATACCCGCCAGCATAAGAGGGAGCCCAGCGCCCCCGCGGGGCGTACATGATCACGGCCATCCCGGCCAGGCACACCACGTGGTGGAACGGCGGCGCAGCCGACCGGAACCGTACGGGGCTTCCCGGCAGCCCATCGTCCGTCCGGTGCGGGCCGGTCCACCCAGGAATGCCGAAGGCTGCCGGGAAGCCCCGGAGGATGGCCAGGAGGACGGGTCAAGGGTCGGCCCGATCAGAGCAGCCAGCCCCTGGCTCCGCCGTGCCCGGGCCTCGTGCGCCCAGGATCACCAGGGCCGGCCGGCACCGGCCCGGCCCCAGCGCGCCCTGTGCGAAATGTCGGCCGGCACCGGGCCCGGGCCCGGCCACCTGCACGAAATGTCGGCCACGAGCCCGTCCCAGCCACCGCAAGCGCCCCAGATCGCTACGCGCTCCCCATTGATCGGCGGCCAGCCGTGCGTGCGGGTTGGGGAGGCGCAGCGTTAGGAGGCGGCTACGCCGCCGAATTCCTCCACCGCGTTCGTGACGATGCGTTCCAGGCGGGCGTGGTGGGCGCCGCGCCAGTAGACGCGGTCGCACTCCGTGCACTGTGCGAAGACGTCGTACGTGCGGTGGGTGCCGCTCTGCAGGCGGTCGCCGACGCTGTCCTTGTCGGCGTCCTGCAGGGGGCCGTTGCACGCGGTGCAGCGGGTCCAGGGGGCCAGGGCGGGGGCGAACCGGCCGAGGACGTCGCGCAGTTGCTCGTCGGGGTTGTCGCTGTAGACGTACGCCCCCGCGAAGATCTCGCGGCGCCGCAGCAGTCCGCGGTCGCGGGAGAGGAGGACGCGCTGCTCGTCGGCGGAGCGGGTGGCGAGGGCGGGGTCGCCGATGTCCTCGTTCTCGTACGCGGCGTCCACGCCGAGCAGGCGCAGGCGGCGGGCGAGCGTGCCGAGGTGGACGTCGAGGAGGAAGCGGAGGGGGGCGCCGGCGATCTGTTGCGGGCGGTCCACGCCGAACACCTCGACGGACTGCCCGGCCCGGGGCACGTACGAGACGGGCACTTCGTGGCCGTCGACGAGGAGCCGGCCGACCTCGGTGAGCGGGACTCCGGCGGATTCGACGACGTGGCCGAGGCTGGAGGCGCCGTCGGTCGGGGTCGGTACGCGGTCGGCCCGTCGGCTGGGCGCGGCGAAGAGGCGCAGCTCGGGGGCGAGGGTGAGGTGAATGCCGGGTCCGTTCACGCTGCCAGGATGCCATCGAGGGGTGGGGCCGCGCGGGGGAATTACGAGGTGGGGACGGGGCCGGGATCCGCCGCCGTGGGGCGGCGGATCGGGGTCAGGGCCAGACCAGGCAGTAGGGCTGGTGTCCTGCTTCGTGGAGACGCTGGCTGAAATCCTGCCATTCGTGGAGCAGCTGGTAGACGTTGAAGGCGTCGCGGGGGCCGCCGCGGTCCGGGACCGTCGACCAGATGAACGCCGCCGCGCCGACCGACTCCTCGCCGATGTCGCGCAGCGGGTCGACCACGGTCATGGGCAGCTTCACCACCGCGTAGTCGGGGTGGAGCACGACCAGCTCCAGCGGCGGCACCTTGTGCAGGGGTATTCCCTGGATGCCGGTCAGGACCATCGCGGCCATGGTCTCCGGCTTGATCTTGGTGAACATGCCGCCCATGCCGAGCTCGTCGCCGCCGAGCTCTTCCGGGCGCATCGTGACCGGGACGCGGGCGGCCGTCGCCCCGTCCGGGGCGCCGAAGTACTTGTACGTCACGCCCATGCCGCGCCCCTTGGGCAGGGCGTCGTCTTCCGCTTCCTCCGGCGGTGCCGGCACGGGTTCGGCTGCGTCCGCGGCCCGGCGACGGTGCCTGCCCCGGCGGCGGGCTTCGCGGGCCTCGCGGGCGCGCTGCGGGTCGAGGTCGTCCGTACCCTCGCCCGGTCCACCACCGCGTTGCATATCTCCACCCGACTGGTCTTGCCTGTCACGGCCCCGCGGCTCCCGCCACGCAGCCCGATCATCATGGCAGTGACCTCCCCCCGGGCGGCGCGGTGAAACGCCCGTCCGCAAGTCGGTCGCGGCCTGATGAGACCATGGCTGGTGTGAGCTACCCGTACCCGTATGAAGCCAAAGTCTCGCAGACTCTCTTTGACCGTGCGTCCCTCGTGACGCCTGGCGGCGTGAACTCTCCGGTGCGTGCCTTCCGCGCCGTGGGTGGAACGCCCAGGTTCATGGTGTCCGGTACCGGTCCGTACCTGACCGATGCCGACGGCCGCGAGTACGTCGACCTGGTCTGCTCGTGGGGGCCGATGATTCTCGGCCACGCCCACCCGGCCGTCGTCGAGGCCATCCAGGCGGCCGTCGCCCGCGGTACCTCGTTCGGTACGCCCGGCGAGGGCGAGGTCGCGCTCGCCGAGGAGATCGTCGCCCGCATCGAGCCCGTCGAGCAGGTCCGTCTGGTCTCCTCCGGTACGGAGGCGACCATGTCGGCGATCCGCCTGGCCCGCGGGTTCACGGGCCGGTCGAAGGTCGTGAAGTTCGCCGGCTGCTACCACGGGCACGTGGACGCTCTGCTGGCCGCCGCCGGTTCCGGTCTGGCGACTTTTGCGCTTCCGGATACGCCCGGTGTCACGGGTGCGCAGGCCGGCGACACGATCGTGCTCCCTTACAACGACCTCGAAGCGGTGCGGGCGGCGTTCGCCGCGCATCCCGGTGAGATCGCCTGTGTGATCACCGAGGCGGCGCCCGGCAACATGGGCGTGGTGACGCCCGCGGAGGGCTTCAACCAGGGGCTCGCGGACCTGTGCCGGGAGAACGGCGCCCTGTACGTCTCCGACGAGGTCATGACGGGCTTCCGCACCTCGCGTGCCGGCTGGTACGGGGTCGACGGCGTGAAGCCCGACCTGATGACGTTCGGCAAGGTCATGGGCGGTGGCTTCCCGGCCGCGGCGTTCGGTGGGCGTGCCGACGTGATGGGGCACCTGGCCCCCGCCGGCCCGGTCTACCAGGCGGGCACCCTCTCCGGGAACCCGGTCGCGACCGCCGCCGGCCTGGCGCAGCTGCGCCTGCTCGACGAGGCCGCGTACGACAAGGTCAACGCGGTGTCCGCGCAGATCCAGGGCCTGGTCACGGACGCGCTCGCCAAGGAGGGCGTGGCCCACCGGCTGCAGACCGCGTCCAACATGTTCTCCGTCTTCTTCACGCAGGAGCCGGTCCGCAACTACGACGACGCGAAGACGCAGGACGCCTTCCGCTTCAACGCGTTCTTCCACTCGATGCTGTCGCAGGGGGTCTACCTCCCCCCGTCGGCGTTCGAGTCGTGGTTCGTCTCCACCGCCCACGACGAGGCGGCCGTCGAGCGGATCGCGGCCGCGCTGCCCGCCGCGGCGCGCGCTGCCGCGCAGGCGCAGCCGGAGGTCGGGGCATGAGCGACATCACCGTCGTCCACCTGATGCGCCACGGCGAGGTGGAGAACCCGGACGGGGTCCTCTACGGCCGCCGTCCCGGCTACCACCTGTCGGAGCTGGGCCGCCGTATGGCGGAGCGGGTCGCGGACCACTTGAAGGACCGGGACGTCACGTACGTGGTGTCCTCCCCGCTGGAGCGGGCGCAGGAGACGGCGACGCCGGTCGCCCGCAGCCACGGCCTGGACCTGGCGACGGACGCGCGGCTGTTGGAGGCGGAGAACGTCTTCGAGGGCAAGACGTTCGGCGTCGGTGACGGTGCGCTGCGCAAGCCGGGCAACTGGAAGCACCTGACGAACCCGTTCAAGCCGTCCTGGGGCGAGCCGTACGTGGACCAGGTCGTCCGGATGATGAGCGCGATCGAGGCGGCTCGGGACGCGGCCCGCGGCCACGAGGCCGTGGCGGTCTCCCACCAGCTGCCGATCTGGATCGTGCGGAGCTTCGCGGAGAAGCGCCGGCTGTGGCACGACCCGCGGCGGCGGCAGTGCACCCTGGCCTCGCTGACGTCGTTCACGTTCCAGGGCGACAAGCTGGTGTCGGTGGGTTACAGCGAGCCGGCCCGGGACCTGGTTCCGCCGCACCTGCTGGCCGGGGCGAAGCCGGTGAAGGGGAAGTCGAAGGCGTTCGGCGCCTGAGGTCGGCCGTCGCGGGCCTGACCAGCGGCTTGTCAGTGCCCGCGGGGGGCGCGGAAGATCGGCAAATCGCTCATGCGAAACTTTTCACATGAGAATTGGCCGCGCCCCCCGCCGCTCGACCAGCGGCCGCGCCCTCCTGCTGACCGCGGTGACCGCCGTTGGCGCCCTGACCCTCACGGCGTGCACCGACTCCGACGGCAAGCCGTCCGGATCCGGCGGCGGCAACTACGTGACGGGTCCGAGCGGCATCTCGACCGTCGCCCGGAGCGAGCGGGTGGCCGCGCCGAAGCTGGACGGGGAGACCGTCGGCGGGGAAGGTCTCGACACCACCACCCTCAAGGGCAAGGTCGTCGTCCTCAACGTGTGGGGTTCCTGGTGCCCGCCCTGTCGGGCCGAGGCCCCGTACTTCGCGAAGGTGTCGAAGGAGCTGGCCGACGCCGGCAAGCCCGTCGCGTTCGTCGGGATCAACACCCGTGACAACAGCAAGCAGAACGCGGCCGCGTTCGAGGAGAACTTCGGGATCACCTTCCCGAGCCTGTACGACCCGGACGGCAAGCTGATGCTGCGTTTCCCCGCGGGCACCCTCAACGCGCAGGCCATCCCCTCCACGATCGTCCTCGACAAGGAGGGCAGGATCGCCGCCCGCACGCTGGCCCCGGTCAACGAGGAGCAGCTGCGTTCGATGATCGACCCGCTGCTCGCGGAGCAGTGACCTCGTGCTCCCCCCTCTTCTCACCCTGGCCGCCGAGCAGGCCGGTGTGAACACCACGGTCCTCAACGGCGCCCTGCTGCTGGCCCTGCCCATCTCGGTGCTGGCGGGCCTGGTCTCGTTCTTCTCGCCGTGCGTGCTGCCGTTGGTGCCGGGCTACCTGTCGTACGTGACCGGGGTCAGCGGCGCCGATCTGGCGGAGGCGCGGCGCGGGCGCATGGTCGCCGGGGCGAGCCTGTTCATCCTCGGGTTCACGGCGGTGTTCGTCTCGACGGGTGCGCTGTTCGGGCAGTTCGGCAACGTCCTGCTCGGCAACAAAGAGATCATCTCCCGGGTCATGGGCGGCTTGGTGATCGTGCTCGGCCTGTTCTTCATGGGGGCGATCCCGGGCCTGACGATGCGGGAGTTCCGGTTCCACCGGAAGCCGGCGAGCGGCCTGCTGGGCGCGCCCCTGTTGGGGGTGCTGTTCGGGGTCGGCTGGACCCCGTGCATGGGGCCGACGCTGGCCGCCGTCAACACGCTCTCCCTGGACCAGGCGAGCGCCGGGCGGGGTGCGCTGCTGACGGTCGCGTACTGCCTGGGGCTGGGGTTGCCGTTCATCCTGGCCGCGGTCGCGTTCCGCAAGGCGCTGGGTGCGTTCGGCTGGGTGAAGAAGCACTATGCCTGGGTGATGCGCATCGGTGGCGGCATGCTGGTCGTGACCGGTCTGCTGCTCGTCACAGGTTTGTGGGACAGCATCGTCAGCGACATGCAGGCCTGGACCCAGGGCTTCACGGTGGGGATCTGAGGACTACACGGACATGAGTACGACCGACAAGGCGTCCACGGAGGCGTCGAACCCGTCCGCGGACTCCCCGGACTCCGCCGACGCCGCCGCGGACTCCGGCGAGGCCGCCGCCGGCGCACAGTTGTCCACCGCTCCCGCGGAGGAGTCCGGCGGCCCCGTCGGGATCGGCGTGGTCGGCTGGGTCCGCTGGTTCTGGCGGCAGCTCACCTCGATGCGGGTGGCGCTGATCCTGCTCTTCATGCTGTCCCTGGGCTCCATCCCGGGCTCCCTCATCCCGCAGACGCAGGTCGACGCGATGAAGGTGGCCGAGTGGAAGCGGAACAACGAGTTCTGGGTGCCGGTTGCCGAGAAGCTCCAGCTGTTCGACGTCTACAGCTCGGTGTGGTTCTCCGCGATCTACCTGCTGCTGTTCGTCTCGCTGATCGGCTGCATCGTCCCGCGCAGCTGGCAGTTCGTCGGCCAGCTCACCGGCCGCCCGCCGGCCGCACCCCGCCGCCTGGACCGGATGCCGGCGTACGCGACCTGGCGGACCGGGGTGTCCCCCGACGAGGTCCTGGATCACGCCCGGAAGCTGTTGGGCGGCCGGCGGTTCCGCACCGTTGCCGGAGGGTCCTCGGTCGCCGCCGAGAAGGGCTACCTGCGCGAGGCCGGCAACCTGGTCTTCCACGTCGCGCTGATCGTGATGCTGGTGGCCTTCGCCTGGGGGCAGCTGTTCAAGTCCGAGGGCGGCAAGCTCGTGCTGCGCGGCAAGGGATTCGCGAACACGCTCACCCAGTACGACGACTTCAAGTCGGGCAGCTTCTTCACCCCCGACGACCTGCCGCCGTTCTCCTTCACCCTCGACCGGTTCGACGCCTCGTTCGAGAGGTCCGGCCCGCAGAAGGGAACGGCCCGCGACTTCAAGGCGTACGTCACCTTCAGCAAGGGCGCCGACGGCGCGCCGGAGAAGCGCGAGATCCAGGTCAACGAGCCGCTGGAGGTCGACGGCGCCAAGGTCTACCTCCTCGGCCACGGGTACGCGCCGGTCATCTCGGTCACCGACCCCACCGGCAAGGTGATCTTCCGGGACGCCGTGCCGATGCTGCCGTTCGACAACAACCTCAGCTCCTCCGGCGCCGTCAAGGTCAACGACGGCTACCGGGACAAGGACGGCAAGAAGGAGCAGCTCGGCTTCAACGCCATGTTCGTGCCGACCTTCGCCGGCGAGGGCAAGGGCACGATGCTCTCCCAGTTCCCGGAGCTGGACTTCCCCGTCCTCGCGCTGAGCGCCTACCACGGCAGCCTGGGCGTGGACTCGGGCCTGCCGCAGAACGTGTACCAGCTGAACACCTCCAAGATGCAGGAGTTCAAGGACGAGAACGGGCAGCTGTTCAAGAAGCGGCTGCTGCCCGGGGAGACCATGGAGCTGCCCGGTGGGGCGGGCGTCGTGAAGTTCGAGGGCATCGAGCGGTGGGCGACCTTCTCCGTCACCCGCCAGCCCGGCAGCGGGCTCGCGCTCACCGGCGCCGTCGCCGCCATCGGCGGCCTGGCCGCGTCGCTGTTCATCCAGCGCCGCCGCGTCTGGGTCCGCGCGGTGCGCGGCGAGGACGGCACCACCGTCGTCGAGATGGCCGGCCTCGGCCGCAGCGAGTCGGCGAAGGTCCCGGAGGAGCTGGGGCAGCTGGCCGCCGCCCTGCACGACCAGGCGCCCACCGCGCCCGACCGACCCGTCAAGGAAACCGTCGAAGGAGAGCGCGGATGACGCCGCTCGCAGCCGAAGTCAACGAGAACCTGGCTCAGATCAGCAATTACCTGGTCTATTCGTCGATGGCGGTCTACACGCTCGCCTTCCTCGCGCACATCGCCGAGTGGACGTTCGGCAGCCGCAGCAAGGTGGCCCGTACGGCCGCCGCGCTGACCGGCCAGGCGAACGGCACCGCCGCCGCGCCCGCCGTGCAGGTCCGCTCCAAGGGGGGCACCGCGGTCCTCGACAAGCCGAAGGTCGTCACCCGGTCCGCACCGGGCACCCGCGACGTCCCCGACGGCCCCGGCGCCGCCGGCGGCACCGCCGAGGGCGACTTGTACGGCCGGATCGCGATCTCGCTGACCGTGCTCGGCTTCCTCCTCCAGGCGGGCGGTGTCGTCGCCCGCGCGCTGTCCGTGCAGCGGGCCCCCTGGGGCAACATGTACGAGTTCTCGATCACCTTCTCCACGGTGGTCCTCGGCGCGTACCTGCTGCTCCTCGCGCTGAAGAAGAACGTGCGCTGGCTCGGCCTGATCCTGGTCACCACCGTCCTGCTCGACCTGGGCATCGCCACCACCTGGCTGTACACCGAGAGCGACCAGCTGGTCCCGGCCCTGCACTCGTACTGGCTGTGGATCCACGTCTCCACCGCGATCTTCTGCGGCTCGGTCTTCTACATCGGCGCGGCCGGCGCGGTCCTGTACCTGCTGCGGGACTTCTACGAGGCCAAGCTCGCAGGCGGCGGCACCCCCTCGAAGATCAGCACGTCCATCCTGGAACGGTTCCCGTCGGCGGCCTCGCTCGACAAGTTCTCGTACCGCATCAACGCGGCCGTCTTCCCGCTGTGGACGTTCACGATCATCGCGGGCGCCATCTGGGCGGGCGACGCCTGGGGCCGCTACTGGGGCTGGGACCCCAAGGAGGTCTGGTCCTTCGTCACCTGGGTGGCCTACGCCGCCTACCTCCACGCGCGCGCGACCGCCGGCTGGAAGGGCCGCAAGGCCGCCTACCTGGCCCTCTTCGCCTTCGCCTGCTGGATCTGGAACTACTACGGCGTCAACATCCTGCTCAGCGGCAAGCACTCGTACGCGGGCGTCTGAGCCGCGACGGTGGCACGCTGGTGGCATGACCCCTGTGACTCATGCCACCAGCGAGAACCGGGGCGAGAACCGCTGGCTCCTGCGCTTCGAGGTGCACCTGGCCTGCGCGTACGAAGACCTGTGGCCCGCCCTGAGCACGGCGGCCGGACTGCGCGGCTGGCTGGCCGCGGCGGACGTCCTGGAACGCCGGCTCGGCGGGGCGGTCACGCTGCGCTGGCTGAACACCGGCACCACCGTCTCCGGACGGGTCACCGCCTGGGACGTCGAACGGGTCGTGGAGTACACCGTCGCCGAACAGGGCCGGCTCCGCTTCCACCTCGACCCCGTCGGGACGGACTCCACCGTGATCCGCTTCCAGGCGGAGCGCAGCGGCACCGAAGAGGACCGGCTCGACGCCCTGGCCGGCTGGCACCACCACTTCGAACTGCTGGAGGCCGCGCTCCACGGCCACCCCGCGGACTGGACGCAGTGGACCGACGCCCGCTGGGCGGAGCTCCGCGCCTCCTACGCGGCCTTCTCCCACACCTAGGACCCGGCTGCCAGGACGGGCGTACCCGCCCCGTGGTCCGCCGCGCGCGGCATGCGCGGCGGGCCACGGGGCATGAAGACCCCATGGCATCGAACCGGCGGGGAGGGGACTGGCCCGAGCGGCGGTTAGCCGGCCCGGTACGGGCCGTGGTCGTCATCGTGGCGGGATTCGGGCTCCTCCTGTGTGCGCAGCTCCTCTCGGACGACGTCCGGGAGACCCTCGCCTACCGGAAGGCAGCCGTCTGTGACGGCCGCGGCTGCATCCGCCCCGAGACGGGGACGGTGCTGGACCGCAGCATCGGGGAGCGGTGCTCGTGGAGCGGGACCGGCAGCTCCTCCACCTGGGAGTGCTCCCACGACTACCTGCTGGAGGTGTCCCGGCCCGGCGGCGGCACCGGCCTGCACGCCGTCGCCGATGACGTCTACCAGCAGGCTGAAAAGGGGGACCGGGTCCGGCTGGGCGTGTGGCGGGGCACCGTGGTCCGGCTGGAGGCGTACGGGAAGGTCGCGGAGTACGGCCCACCGGCCGCGAACCGCACGGGCGGACCGCTGCTCCTGCTGTGGGTCGTGCTCTTCACCGCCGTGTGGGTCCTGCTGAGCGGGCGGCCGCTGG
Source organism: Streptomyces sp. NPDC059851 (assembly GCF_042732005.1). NCBI lineage: Bacteria > Bacillati > Actinomycetota > Actinomycetes > Kitasatosporales > Streptomycetaceae > Streptomyces > Streptomyces sp. NPDC059851. Next base: position 43,725 of record NZ_JBHWJJ010000038.1, read on the forward strand.
TGCTGGTGCCGATGGGTGCGGCCTTCGTCGTCGTCGGCGGCCTGAACGTCGTCTTCGGCCCGGATCTCCTGTGGACGTCCCCCACGACGTTCTGGACCGCCGAAGGGGTCCTGTTGGTCGGGACGGCGATCGGGGTCGGGTACGCCGACCGCATCGTCCGCGGGTGACGGTGACGGTGACGGTGACGGGACCGGGCCGGCCGGCGGGCCCCGGGCCTGACCGGCGGCGTCAGTCCTTGTCCGGGTCCTTACCGGCGTCCTTGTCCTTGTCCTTGTCCGCGTCCTCGTCCGCGTCCTTCTCGGTGTCCTTGCCGGCGCTACCGGCGCTCCCGTCGGCGGCCCTGTTCTTCCGCTGCTCCTCGCCGAGCGACCGCAGGAACTCCGGGTTGTCGTCGGGCGCCACCCACTGCGTGCGACGCGCCCTGCCGCCCCCCACCGCGGACCGCTGCTTGCCGGCGGCCAGCCACACGACGGGGCCGACGATCGAGAAGAGCAGGATGATGATCACCCAGACCGACTTGGGGAGGTGCTTGACCTCCTCCTCGGGCGTGTTCAGGCAGTCGATGAAGGCGTAGATGGTCAGCGCGATGATCAGCAGGAACGGCAGATAGCGCAGCACGGTGTGGGACCGACTCCCCGGCGTTGACGGGGGACCCGCGCGGGGCCCCGGTGACAGGTCCAGGTTAGTCGGTGACGGATACTGGCCCCTATGGCTTACGACGATCTCCGCTCGCTGCTCCGGGCTCTGGAGCGGGAGGGCGACCTCAAGCGCATCAAGGCCGAAGTCGACCCGTACCTGGAAGTCGGGGAGATCGTCGACAGAGTGAACAAGGCGGGTGGGCCGGCCCTGCTGTTCGAGAACGTCAAGGGCTCGGACATGCCCCTGGCGATGAACGTCTTCGGCACTGACCGCCGCCTCCTCAAGGCCCTCGGCCTGAAGTCCTACGGGGAGATCAGCGACAAGATCGGCGGCCTGCTGAAGCCGGAGCTGCCGCAGGGCTTCATCGGGGTCCGCGAGGCCTTCGGCAAGCTCGGCTCGATGGTGCACGTCCCGCCGAAGAAGGTGAAGGGCGACGCCGCGCCCGTCCAGGAGGTCGTCCTCACCGGCGACGACGTCGACCTGGACCGGCTGCCGGCCCTCTTCACCTGGCCCAAGGACGGCGGCTCCTTCTTCAACCTGGGACTGACGCACACGAAGCACCCGGAAACGGGCGTGCGCAACCTGGGCCTCTACCGCCTCCAGCGCCACGACAAGCGCACCATCGGCATGCACTGGCAGATCCACAAGGACAGCCGCAACCACTACGCCGTCGCGGCCAAGCGCGGCGAGCGGCTCCCGGTCGCGATCGCGTTCGGTTGCCCGCCGGCCGTGACGTACGCGTCGACCGCGCCGCTGCCGGGCGACATCGACGAGTACCTCTTCGCGGGCTTCGTCGCCGGCAAGCGGATCGAGATGGTGGACTGCAAGACGGTCCCGCTCCAGGTCCCGGCCAACGCGGAGGTCGTGATCGAGGGCTGGCTGGAGCCGGGGGAGATGCTCCCGGAGGGCCCGTTCGGCGACCACACCGGCTTCTACACCCCGCAGGAGCCCTTCCCTGCACTGAAGATCGACTGCATCACGATGCGGAAGCGGCCGCTGCTCCAGTCGATCGTGGTCGGCCGGCCGCCGACGGAGGACGGGCCGCTGGGCCGGGCGACCGAGCGGTTCTTCCTGCCCCTGCTGAAGATCATCGTGCCGGACATCGTGGACTACCACCTGCCCGAGTCGGGCGGCTTCCACAACTGCGCGATCGTCTCCATCGACAAGAAGTACCCGAAGCACGCCCAGAAGGTCATGCACGCCATCTGGGGCGCCCACATGATGTCGCTGACCAAGCTGATCATCGTGGTCGACGCGGACTGCGACGTCCACGACCTCCACGAGGTGTCCTGGCGGGCGCTCGGCAACACGGACTACTCCCGCGACCTGACGGTGGTCGAGGGCCCGGTGGACCACCTCGACCACGCCTCGTACCAGCAGTTCTGGGGCGGCAAGGCCGGCATCGACGCCACGAAGAAGCTGCCCGAGGAGGGCTACACCCGCGACGGCGGCTGGCCCGACATGGTCGAGTCCGACCCGGCCACGGCCGCCCTCGTCGACCGCCGTTGGAAGGAGTACGGCCTGTGAGCCCCCTGGCGATGGGCGGCCCCGCCCTCTTCATCGGCACCGAGGCCTCCTACGTGGCCCTGGTGCGGCCCGAGCTCGACCCTGCCGACCCCGGGGTGCGGTTCGCCGCCGAACAAGCCGGCGTCACGCCGGAGGAGTTCGTCGGCCCCGGCGGCGTCTGGACGGTCCTCGTCGAGCACGACGGCGAGGGCGACGGCTTCGAACTGCCCGGCGTACGCGACGCCGAGCCGGCCGCCTTCGCCGAGCAGCTGCGCGCCGAGCTCGCCGGGGCGGCCGCGGCCGCCGAAACCGGTGCCGAGCCCGCGCCGTTCAGCGTGGACGGCGGCAGTGCGCTGCGCCTGGACGCCCGACCGGCGGGCGGGGACGCCTACGTGTTCACCGCCCGCATCACCCCGCCGGAGGCCGACGCCGGGCCCGACGCCGACGCGTCGGGGGCGCTGACCGTGGAAACGGGACCGGTGCCCACCGGCGAGCTGCTGGCCGACGTCGACGCGTTCCTGGAGAGCCTCGGATGATGACGACGGCAGACGGCGTACTCGGCGGCCCGGGGCCGACGGCGCCGCAGGCCCCCGGCAAGGTGAAGGCGTTCCTGCGGCTCGTGATGATCGAGCACTCCGTCTTCGCGCTGCCCTTCGCCTACATCGCCGCGCTGACCGCGATGTTCCAGCTCGACCGCAGCATGCACTGGACCGAGCTGCTGCTCGTCACCGTCTGCATGGTGGGGCTGCGGACCTTCGCGATGGCCGCGAACCGGATCATCGACCGCGAGATCGACGCCCGGAACCCGCGCACTGCGGGGCGTGAACTGGTCACCGGCGCCGTGTCGCTGCGTTCGGCGTGGACCGGGGCCGGGATCGCCCTGGTGGTGTTCCTCGGGGCGGCGGCGCTGCTCAACCCGCTGTGCCTGATGCTGGCGCCCGTCGCGGTGGTGCCGATGGTGGTCTACCCGTACGGCAAGCGGTTCACGAACTTCCCGCACGCCATCCTCGGCCTGGCCCAGGCGATGGGCCCGGTAGGGGCCTGGCTCGCGGTCACCGGGACCTGGTCCTGGGACGCGGTGATCCTGGGCCTGGCCGTGGGCATCTGGATCGGCGGCTTCGACCTGATCTTCGCCTGCCAGGACGTGGCCGCCGACCGGGCGGAGGGCGTCAAGTCGGTCCCGGCCCGCTTCGGCGTCCCGGCCGCGCTGTGGGGCGCCCGCGGCGCCCACGCCGTCGCCACGGCCCTGCTGGCCTGGTACGGGCTGGCCACCGGCGCGGGCGTGCTGTTCTGGATCGGCCTGGTGGTCGTGGTGGCCGCGTTCCTCTACGAGCACACCATCGTCACCCCGCACGACCTCTCCCGCCTGAACCGCGCCTTCTTCACGGTCAACGGCTTCATCGGCATCGCGCTCTTCGCCTGCGCCCTGCTGGACCTCGTGGTGCGCGGCCTGAGCCTGTAGCTCGAAGGGGTGAGCCGGGCCGGACCGCGGGGTGCGCGGTCTGCCCGGATGCGTAGCGTGCGGCCTACCATCGAGTGCATGGACAGGGAGGCCGACGTGACCGTTTCGGAGAGCGACCGCCTGCACTCACAGCTCAGCCGGTTCGAGGACATGTTCCCGGGCTACCGGATGGAGATCGTCGAGGGCGCCATCGTGATGAGTCCGCTCAAGCCGCACCACAACGCCACCATCTGGCAGCTGTGGAGCGCGCTGAAGCCCCAGATGTCCGAGGAATGGGGCTTCCTCAGCGATGTCGCGATCCCTTTCGACGGCGACAACGAGTTCTGCCCTGACCTCGCCGTGATCCCGGCTGCCGAAGTGGCGAAGAACCTCAATGCCTACTCGCCCGACCTGATCGAACTGGCCGTCGAGGTGGTGTCGCCGAGCAGCCGCCGCAACGACTACGAGGTGAAGACCCGCGCCTACGCCCGCCGCGGGATCCCGCACTACCTCGTCTTCGACCCGTACGAGGCGCACTGCGTGATGTTCTGGAATCCCGGGCCCGACGGCTACCGGGGCACGGACACCATCGGGTACGGCGGGACCTTCGTCGTCGAGACCGGCATCGGCAAGCTGACGGTCGACACCACGGACCTGCCCGTGGATCCCTCCGCCGTCAGCTGATCAGCTGGGGGCCCGCCGGGCGGGCCGGGGTCGGGCGGCGGTGGTAGATCGCCGTGGTGATGCCCGCGACGAGGCCGCAGAGGTGGCCCTGCCAGCTGACACCCTCGTGGATCGGGAGGATGCCGGTGAGCATGGTGCTGCCCCAGAGGGCGGCCACGCCCAGGGACACGGCGACGCCGAGGACCCTGCGCTCCACGAAACCGCGGACCAGCAGGTAGCCGAAGAGGCCGAAGACGACCCCGGAGGCGCCCAGGGTCATGGTGTTCGGCGGGGAGATCAGCCAGGTGCCGAGTCCCTCGGCCAGGATGATGATCCCGCACACCGCGAGGAAGCGGCGGATCCCGGAGAGGGCCGCGATGAAGCCGAGGACCAGCAGCGGGACGCTGTTGGAGGCGACGTGGTCGAAGCCGAAGTGGAGGAAGGACCCGGTGACGACGCCGGTCAGGCCGTCCGGGTCGCGGGCCACGACCCCGTACTGGTCGAGGGCGTGCCCGGTGGCGTAGTCGACCGCCTCCAGGACCCACAGGAGCGCCACCCACCCCAGCATCAGCTTGGCCGCTGCCTTGGCCCGGTCGGTCCGGCTCCAAGTCGGCTCGATCGTGCTGCTGCTCATCTGCTTCGCCCCCTGTGTGTCGTGCTCCGTTCCCCCGGGGAACGTCCGGCACACCTTAACGAGTGCCCGCCCGGTGTGGCCGGATAGTCTCGGAGCTATGACAGAGCGCAAGCGCACCCCGTGGGTGGTGGGGGTTTCCGGGGCTTCCGGGACGCCGTACGCGGCTTCGGTGATACGGGGCCTGCTGGCGGCGGGCGAGAGTGTGGACCTCGTGGTGAGCCGGGCCTCACGGCTCACCCTGTTGGACGAGACCGGGATCGCGTTCCGCGACGCGCACTGGCGCGAGGACCTGCGGGAGTGGCTGGCCCGTGGGGCCGACGGGAAGCCGGGCACGTTCGAGGTGCCGGAGGGCGACGTCCGGTACTGGTCCGCGGGTGATCTGGCGGCCGGCCCGAGCTCGGGCTCGTACCCCGCCAAGGGGATGCTGATCGTGCCGGCGTCCACGGCCTGTGTGGCGGGAGTGGCGCTCGGGCTGTCGAAGGACCTGTTGCAGCGTGCCGCGAGCGTGATGCTCAAGGAGCGGCGGCGGCTGGTGGTCGCGGTGCGGGAGACCCCGCTGAACGGACAGACGCTCAAGGCGCTGGTGGCGCTGGACGAGGCGGGCGCGGTCGTGCTGCCCGCCTCTCCGGCGTTCTACGCGGGTGCGACGCACATCCAGGACCTGGTGGACTTCGTCGCGGGGCGGGTGCTGGATGCGGCAGGGGTGCCGCACCGGCTGTACCGCCGGTGGGAGGGGGAGCTCGGTGGTGGGCAGAGCTCCCGCCCCCGGGAGGCGAGCGGTGACTAGCGCTTCTTCGCGGCGCGGGTGCGCGGCTTGCGGGTCTGGTCGACGCGGTAGGCGGCGGCGGGCTGGTCGGTGCGGGATCGGTTGGCCAGCTCCTGGAGCTGTCGCATGTGCGCGTAGGCCATCTCGATCGTGTACACGGGTGAACCACTCCTGAAGATCGTCACTGATCTGTTGAAAGATTCACAGGGTGTTGACCCTGTGTGCCTTTGATTCTATACGTAAGATCGCAGGATCGCCGAACAATGGAAGGCTCCAGGTATATGGACGCGGTGGACAGGCAGCTCATCCAGGCACTCCGGGAGAACGGACGCGCCTCGTACGCGGAGCTGGGCCGGCTCGTCGGCCTGTCCGGCCCGAGCGTCACCGACCGGATCAACCGGCTGGAGTCGGCCGGCGTCATCACCGGCTACCGCGCGACCGTCGACGCGGCCTCCCTCGGCCTCGGCGTCACCGCGCTCATCGGCATCTCCCTCTCGGACGCCGCCGACCACGAGGACGTGGCCCGGCGGCTGCGCGACTTCGCGGAGATCGAGGACTGCTGGTTCATCGCCGGCGACGACTCCTACATGCTCAAGGTGCGCGCCAGCGACGTGGACGGCCTGGAGAGGATCATCCGGAAGCTCTCCGGCACCAAGGGCGTCTCCCGGACCCGTACCACGATCGTGCTCTCCACGAAGTGGGAGAACCGGGTCGGGGATCTGCCCGAAGAGCGCTAAGAGTACGGTTGCGGGGTTGGGCAAGGAGCGCCCGCGTACGGGGCGAAAGTACGCAGAGCGCTACAGGGCACAGGACACACAAGGAGGCGACCGGCCGATGGACGCTGGGCTCAAGCGTGAGCTGGAGGAGAAGGTTCGCTCCGGCGAGCGGCTGACCCGTGAGGACGGCATCGCCCTCTACGAGTCCGACGACCTGGCCTGGCTCGGGGCGCTCGCCCACGAGGTGCGCACGCGGAAGAACGGCGACGTCGTCCACTTCAACGTCAACCGCCACCTCAACATGACGAACGTGTGCACCGCCTCGTGCGCCTACTGCTCGTTCCAGCGCAAGCCGGGCGAGAAGGACGCGTACACGATGCGCATCGAGGAGGCCGTGCGCCTGGCCAAGGCCATGGAGAACGAGAACCTCACCGAGCTCCACATCGTCAACGGCCTGCACCCGAGCCTCCCCTGGCGCTACTACCCGCGCTCGCTGTCCGCGCTGAAGGAGGCGCTGCCCAACGTCTCGCTGAAGGCGTTCACGGCGACCGAGATCCACCACTTCGAGACGATCTCCGGGATGTCGGCCTCCGACATCCTGGACGAGCTGATCGAAGCCGGCCTGGAGTCCCTCACCGGCGGCGGCGCGGAGATCTTCGACTGGGAGGTCCGCCAGCACATCGTCGACCACCGCACCCACTGGGAGGACTGGTCGCGCATCCACCGGCTCGCGCACGAGAAGGGCCTCAAGACGCCGAGCACGATGCTGTACGGGCACATCGAGGAGCCGCGCCACCGCGTGGACCACGTGCTGCGGCTGCGCGAGCTCCAGGACGAGACCGGCGGCTTCCAGGTCTTCATCCCGCTGCGGTACCAGCACGACTTCGTGGACATGAAGGACGGCAAGGTCCGCAACACCCTCCAGGCGCGGACGACGATGGCCACCGGGGCCGAGGCGCTGAAGACCTTCGCGGTCTCGCGGCTGCTCTTCGACAACGTGCCGCACGTGAAGGTCTTCTGGGTGATGCACGGTGTGCAGACCGCCCAGCTGGCGCTCCAGCACGGCGCGGACGACATGGACGGCTCGGTCGTCGAGTACAAGATCACGCACGACGCGGACAACTACGGCACCCCGAACAAGCTGAGCCGCGACGACCTGCTCGAACTGATCCGCGAGGCCGGCTTCCGGCCGGTCGAGCGCAACACCCGCTACGAGGTCATCCGGGAGTACCCCGGTCCCGACGCGAACCTGCGCGAGACGCCGCAGGCCATGCGCGTCTGAGGCTCCTCCGGTCTACGGCTAGGCCCCGGTCCCCTGTGGGACCGGGGCCTTCTGCATGGGTGGCGAGGTGCGGCCGGTCGGCGGTGGGGTGCGGGAAGTCGTTGCCCCGCGGTCTAGGTAATGGATACTCTGCGCGTGTGGCTCTTACATTCACCTTCGATCCGGTCGTAGACCCCGACCTGCGCAACGGAATCGCCGAGCTCTGGGCCGACGTGTCCAACGCCGGCGGCGCCGTCGGATTCGTACCGCCCGTCACGATGGACGACATCCGCCCCGAGCTGGTCAAGCACCTCGTCGCCATGGCCGAAGGCCGCCACCGCCTGATCGTCGGCCGCGACCCGGAGGGGAGGGTCCGCGCCTGCGCCTTCCTCGCGTTCAACACCCACCGACTGATGACCCACTGGGTCTGGGCCTACACCGTCATGGTCGCCCCCGACCTCCAGGGCCGGGGCGCCGGGCGGGCCCTGATGGATGCCGTGGCCGACGCGGCCCGCACCCTCGACGGCATCGAGGCGGTCCGGCTCAGCTGCCGGGGCGGCCTCGGGCTGGAACACTTCTACGCGGCCTGCGGCTACAAGGAGGTCGGCCGGGTCCCCGACGCGATCCGGGTGGCACCCGGCGACGACCGCGACGACATCACGATGCTGCTGCCGCTGCACTGAGCGGGCCGGGGTGTCCGATCTGCGGCTCGTGCCGGCCGCTGACCCCGGCGGCACGGCCCCGGTCGGCGTCGTGTTTCACTGGACGGGCACGCTGACGACGTACCGACGACAGAAGAAGGGGTCACCGTGTCCTTCAAGCCGAACGCGACGATCCGCTACACCGCGATGCGCCTGGGCGTCTTCGTCGGATGCCTCGTCCTCGTCGCCGTCCTGGTCAACCTGGGGTGGGTGCCCGCCGGGCTGGGGGACGCCAACGCCGCCTGGGTCGTCCTGCTCGCCCTGGTGCTCTCCGCGCCGCTGTCCTTCGTCCTGCTGCGCAAGCAGCGCGACGAGATGTCCGCGCAGATCGCCGGCCGCGTGGCGGGCGCGAAGGAGCGGCTCGCCGCGAACCGTTCGCAGGAGGACGCGGTCGACGACGCCGCGCGCGTCGGCCCGTAAGACCCGCCCCGGCCGGGCCGGCCACCGCCCTCGGCCGACCATCGGACCTGGCGGACCTGACGGACTTGACGGACCTGGCGGCGGCCGGATCTGTCGCCCCGCCGGTTACCTTCCTCACACACCGAAGCGCCCCTGTACCGGGAACACCCCCGAGTGCAGGGGCGCTTGGTGTTTTCCGGGTGCGGGGGGAGGGGCGCGGTGCGACTCTGTCTCAAAGTGCATCTTTGAGGTTCTCAAAGGGAAAGTGTTAGCGTGCTAAACATGTTGACCCCAGTTGCGCACCACATGACCGCGAGCATCCCGCTCGTGGCGCGCCTGCATGTCGACCTCTGCCGCCGCGCGTCCGCGGCCTGTTGCGGCTGTCGCTGAGTCCAGCACCCCCCTCATTCCTTCCTCTTCTTTTGCGCGTTACCCCACCCGGAGAGTGTTCGTGTCCGCGACCCCTCAGGCCCCCGCCAAGGCCTCCTTCAAGTTCCCGTTCTGGGCCCAGATCGTCACCGGCCTCGTGCTCGGCGTCCTGTTCGGCTGGCTCGCCCGCACCCAGGACGTCAGCTGGCTCGCCACCACCCTGGAGAAGGTCGGCGACATCTTCGTCCAGCTGCTGAAGCTGGCCGTCGCCCCCCTCGTGTTCTTCGCGATCCTGGTGTCGATCACCAACCTGCGGAAGGTGAACAACGCCGCCCGCCTCGCCTCGCGCACGCTGCTGTGGTTCATGATCACCTCGCTGATCGCCGTCGGCATCGGCCTCGCGATCGGCCTGCTCACCAACCCCGGCGCGGGCACCGGCCTGACCCCGCAGGACGGCAAGCTGCCCAAGCGCACCGGCTCCTGGATCGACTTCCTGACCGGCATCGTGCCGAAGGACATCGTCACCCCGTTCGCCGAGCTGAACGTCCTCCAGATCGTCTTCCTCGCCGCCGTCGCCGGCGTGGCCGCCCTCCAGCTCGGCGACAAGGCCCAGCCGGTCCTCAACGTCGCCGAATCGATTCTGCAGCTGCTGCAGAAGGCCCTGTGGTGGGTCATCCGCCTCGCCCCGATCGGCACCGTCGGCCTCATCGGCACCGCGATCGCCTCGTACGGCTGGGAGCTCCTCGGCAAGTACGCGACCTTCACCGCCGACGTCTACATCGGCTCCGCACTCGTGATGTTCGGCGTCTACCCGCTGCTCCTCGCCACGGTCGCCAAGGTCAACCCGATCCAGTTCTTCAAGGGCGCCTGGCCCGCCATCCAGCTGGCCTTCGTCTCCCGCTCCTCCGTCGGCACCATGCCGGTCACCCAGAAGGTCACCGAACGCCTCGGCGTCCCCCGCGAGTACGCCTCCTTCGCCGTCCCGTTCGGCGCGACCACCAAGATGGACGGCTGCGCCGCCATCTACCCGGCGCTCGCCGCGATCTTCATCGCGCAGATCTTCGACGTCCAGCTGACGATCACCGACTACCTGCTGATCGCCTTCGTCTCGGTCGTCGGCTCGGCCGCGACCGCCGGCCTCACCGGCGCCACCGTGATGCTGACCCTGACCCTCTCCACCCTGGGCCTGCCCCTGGAAGGCGTCGGCCTGCTCATGGCGATCGACCCGATCCTGGACATGGTGCGCACCGCCACCAACGTCGCCGGCCAGTCCCTGGTCCCGGTCGTGGTCGCGGCCCGCGAGGGCATCCTGGACAGGGAGGCCTACGACAGCGCCTCGTCCTCGTCGCTGGACGAGCGCGCCCCGGCGGTGGCCGCCGCCTGACAGGCGCCACCGCCCCGCCCCGCAGCCCCCGCCCCGGTCCGATGCCGGCCGGCGGGGGCTGCGGTCTTCCCGCTGCGGGGCCTACTCCAAGGTCGCCATCCGGATCCACGCGATCGCGCCGAGGACGAGGGGTGGGGCGAGCCACCACGTGCCGAGGGTCCTGCGGACCGGCGGGACCAGGGTGACCAGCAGGGCGAGCACGCTCAGGCAGACCACGGCGAAGCACACCGCCGAGATCCGCGTGTAGCCACGGTCGTCCCAAACGCCCTGCGGCCCGTACCGCACCGCGCTGTAGACGAGGAGGGTGTTCAGGGCGTGGAGGAGCCCGAGCGGCAGTCCGGCCGCCGTCCGCAGACACCCCCCGGTCCCGCGCGGGCCGACCCCCTCCCGGCTGTACGTCATCGCTCCCCGTCCTCCTCCGTCGTCGCGTGTGGTGTCCGTGCCGTGTGGTGTCCGTGTCGTCGGCGTCCGTGCCGTTGTCCGTTGGGCCCTGATCCGTCGGGCGACTCAGACCACCTGGGCGCGCAGGTACGCCGTCAGGCCGATCGCGAGTGGTACGAGGTACCACCAACGGTTCATGGTCCGGCGGTACGCGGGGAGCAAGGAGATCAGCAGCCCGACGAAGCTGATGGCGATCACGACGTGGGCGATGGTCCCCGCGCTGTCGCGCACGCGGTCGTCGCCCGCTTCGACGTCAGACAGCAGCAGGAGGACGGTGAAGTACGCCGCGGGTACGTAGATCAGCGCGAGCGGAACCCCCAGCGCCCACTGCAGGCAGCCCCGGTCCTCGGGCAGGTCCACGGTCTCGCGCCGGTACGTCACTGCAGGCCTCCCAGGGTGGTCATGGGCATGCTAATGCGCCCATTCCGGCCGACGGGGCACCGCCGCGCGCGACGGTGTCGGCGGGGCGTCGGCCGTGGGGGCGGGTTCGGCGGGTTCGGTGGGGGTTCCGTGCGGGTTGCCGCGAGGGGTGTTCAGGGCGGTTGCCCCTGCGTACATTACCGGCGGTAACTGCACGTCCGGCCGTACGTCCCCTTGCCGGGCCGAGGAGAGCCGAGGAGAGCGCCGTGGAACTGCAGACCGCGCCGAAGCTGGTCGAGCCCGTCAGGACCGTCGTCGACGGGGTGGTGCGGGAGGTCGAGGTGCCCGCCCTCGCCGGCGTCCCGGACAGCGGATCGCTCGGCGACATCCCGTTCCGCAACGCCCGCGAGGCCCCCCGCGCCGCCGTCCTCTCCCGCAAGGCGCAGAACGGTACCTGGCGGGACGTCACCGCTGCCGAGTTCGCCGCCGAGGTGCTCGCCGTCGCCAAGGGGCTCATCGCGGAAGGGCTGCGGGAGGGCGACCGACTCGCGATCATGGCCGGTACCACCTACGAGTGGACCCTGCTGGACTTCGCCGCCTGGGCCGCCGGGCTCGTCACCGTTCCCGTCTACCCCACCTCCTCCGCCCTCCAGGCCCGCTGGATCATCCAGGACTCCGGCGCCGTCGCCTGCGTCGTCGAGGACACGTCCCAGGCCCGCCTCATCAGCGCCGAACGGCCGAACCTGCCCTGGCTGGCCCACCTGTGGGAACTCGACACCGGCGCAGTGGCCCGGCTGGTCAAGATCGGCGAGCAGGTGCCCGACGCCGTCGTCCACGCCCGCCGGGCCGCCCGTACGCCCGACTCCGTCGCCACCCTCATCTACACCTCCGGCACCACCGGCCGGCCCAAGGGTTGCGTCATCACCCACGCCAACTTCTTCGCCGAAGTCGACAACGCGGTCGAACTGCTGCACCCCGTCTTCAAGTCCGTCAGCAAAGAGCCCGCCTCCACCCTGCTGTTCCTGCCGCTCAGCCACGTCTTCGGCCGCATGGTCGCCGTCGGCTGCCTGCGCGCCCGGGTCCGGCTCGGGCACGCCCCCAGCATCCGGACCGAAGACCTGCTCGCCGACCTGGCGGGCTTCCGACCCACCTTCCTGCTGGCCATCCCCTACGTACTGGAGAAGATCTACAACACTGCCCGGGCCACCGCCGAACGGATGGGCCGCGCATCCTCCTTCGACCGGGCCGCGCGCATCGCCCAGCGCTACGGCGAAACCGCCGAAGGCGCCGCCCCGGGCCTGGGACTGCGGGCGGCACGCGCCCTGTACGACCCCCTCGTCTACCGGCGCATCCGCGCCGCCCTCGGCGGCAGCGTGCGGTACGTCCTCAGCGGCGGATCGCCCCTGGGGCGGCGACTCGCCGCGTTCTACACGGGGGCCGGCATCGAGGTCTTCGAGGGCTACGGGCTCACCGAGACGACCGGCGCCAGCACCGTCACCCCGCCGCAGAAACCGCGGCTCGGAACGGTCGGCTGGCCGCTGCCCGGTACGGCGGTGCGCATCGCGGACGACGGTGAAGTGCTGCTCCGGGGCCGGCACGTCTTCGCCGGCTACTGGAACACCACCGCGGGACACGGCCCCTTCGCCGCCGGCGGCTGGCTCGCCACCGGGGACATCGGCGAGCTCGACGCCGACGGGTACCTCACGATCACCGGCCGCAAGAAGGACCTGATCATCACTTCCGCCGGCAAGAACGTCGCCCCCACCCCACTGGAGGACCGGCTCCGGGCCCACCCGCTGGTCGGCCAGTGCATGGTCGTCGGCGACAACCGGCCGTACGTCACCGCGCTGATCACCCTCGAACCGGAGGGGCTCGCGCACTGGCGGGCGATGCGGAGGAAGGAGGGCATGCCCATGCGGGAGCTGGTACGCGACGGAGAACTGCGCGCCGAGCTCCAGCGGGCGGTGGACGAGGCGAACCGCCTGGTGTCCCGGTCCGAGTCGATCCGGGGGTTCACGGTCCTGCCCGGGCAGTTCACCGAAGCCAAGGGCCACCTCACGCCGTCGCTGAAGCTGCGCCGGGCGGCCGTCGTCCGGGACTACGAAGCGGAGATCGAGGAGCTGTACCGCGGGGCATGAGGGGGCGGGGGGCCGTCGGGCTCTCGGGCGGCGGGGGTGGGGACGGGCGCCTATGGTGGGCTGATGGATCGGGGGGCCGCCCCGAGGAGGGTGCTGTGCGCCGTTCCCGTACCGGCGCCGCGGTCGGCGCAGGCTGCCTGCTGGTGTCCACCGCTGTCGCCACCGTCGCTGCTGACGCGACCGTCGCCGCCCCCGTCGTCGCCGCGGCCACCGTCCCCGTGCTCGTTCAGGTGTCCGGGCCTGTGTCCGGGGCCGTTCCGGTTCCCGCGTCTGCCGCATCTTCCGTGCCGGCCACCGAGCCCGCGCCCGCGTCCGCGGCCCCGTCCCCCGGCGGGCCGCGCATCCGATGGGGGGCCTGCCCCGAGCAGCCCGTGCCCGCCGGCATGCGGTGCGGCACCCTCACCGTGCCGTTGGACCACTCCGCCCCCGCCAAGGGCACCGTCCGCATCGCCCTCGCCGAGATACCCGCGAACGGCCCCCGCGCCGGGCGCCGCGGCGCGCTGCTGCTGAACTTCGGAGGCCCCGGCGGGCCCGGCATCGAGAGCCTCGCCGCCCACGCCAAGACCTTCGCCGAACTCGGCGAGCGCTACGACCTGGTCACCTTCGACCCCCGGGGCGTCGGCCACAGCGAGCCCATCAGCTGCGGCGGCTCCTTGGGGCCCGGCCCCCGCGGCTCCGACGACCCCGCGGACGCGCTCGCCGCCCTCCGGGCCGTCGCCGAGCGCTGCGAACGGGCCTCCGGGCGGGTCCTGCCGTACATCGGCACCGTGCACGTCGCCCGCGACCTGGACCTCATCCGCCGAGCCCTCGGCGAGGACGAGCTCGACTACCTCGGCTTCTCCTACGGCACCCGCCTCGGCGCCGTGTACGCCGCCCAATTCCCGCACCACGTCGGCCGGATGGCCCTCGACGGTGTCGACACCCTCGCCGAACCCCTCGTCGAGCAGGCCCTCGCCTCGGCACAGGGCCAGCAGCAGGCCCTGGACAACTTCCTGACCTGGTGCGCCCACCAGCCGGGCTGCGTCTACGGGACGAACACCCGCACCGCGAAGGAAGACGTGGCGGCCTTCGTCGCCCGGCTCGACGTCGCACCCCTCGTCGACGAGGACGGCACCGTCTTCACCGGGCGCGACGCAGTCACCGCCATCGGCTTCGCCCTCTACTCCCGCGAGTCGTGGCCCGAACTCGCCGAAGCCCTCGCCCTGGCCGAGCGCAACCGCGACCCGCGCGGGCTGCTCCGCCTCGGCGCCCCCGCCGACCCGGAGCCGGGTGGGGCCGCGCAGCCGCCGAGCCGCGTCCCCGCCGACAACGCCGCCGCCGCGATGGCCGCCGTGAACTGCGCCGACGACCCCGACCGCAGCAGCGACGGAGCGAGTCCGGCTGCGGTGATGCAGCGGATCGACGGCCTGCGGGAGGAGTTCCGCCGGGCCTCGGAGATCTTCGGGCCGCGACAGCTGCTGACCGTGCTGGCCTGCTACGGGCGCCCCGCGGGCACCGACTTCATCCGCGAGATCGAGCGGCCCGGCGCCCCGCGCATGCTCCTCGTCGGCACCCGTGGCGACCCGGCGACCCCGTACCGGTGGACCGAGGAGACCGCCCAACGCCTCGGCTCCGCGGTCGTCGTCGACCACAAGGGCGACGGACACACCGGCTACACCTCCTCGACCTGTGTCCGCGGCTACGTCGACCGCTTCCTGATCCACGGCCGCCTGCCGTCCGGGACACGGTCCTGCCCCGGCGAGGAGTGAGCGCAGGTGAGAGGCGTGAGGCGGGCAGTTGTTCGAACATCTATTCGTATACGGTTTCCTTCATGGGGAACTTCGTACTCGTACCCGGCGCATGGCTCGGGGCATGGGCGTGGGACACGGTGGCGGCCGAGCTCCGCGCGGCCGGCCACGACGTCCATCCGCTGACGCTGTCCGGGCTCGCCGAGCGGCGCGACACCGGCAGTTGGGCGGGCCAGCAGACGCACGTGCACGACATCGTCGACGCCGTCGAGCGCAGGGACCTGCACGACGTCGTCCTGGTAGGCCACAGCTATGCGGGCATTCCGGTGGGCCAGGCGGCCGAGCTGATCGGCGACCGGCTCGCGCGGGTGGTCTTCGTCGACGCCGACGTCCCCGTGGACGGGGAGTCGTTCGTGTCCGGCTGGCCGGGCGGGGCGGAGGTCGAGGCGTCCATCGCCGCGAACGGCGGCTCCTGGCCGCCGCTGACGGCGGCCGACTGCGCGGGCCAGGGCCTGGACGAGGAGCAGATCGCCCGCATCGTGGCCGGCTCCACCCCCCACCCGGGCGCCACCCTCACGGAACCGGCAGTCCTCGCCCGCTCGCTGGGCGAGCTCCCGGCGGTGTACGTGAAATGCCTGCTGGACGGACCGGAACCACCGCCCGCGGCGGCCGCACTCCTCCAACACGACAGCTGGGCCCTGTTGACCCTGGACACGGGCCACTGGCCGATGTTCTCCCGGCCCCGCGAACTGGCGGCGCTGCTGGCGGGGGTGGGGGCGGCGTAGGGGAGGGGCCGGGGTGGCGGCTGGTCGGGGTCGGGAGTGTGTGCGGGGTTTCCCGGCCGACCCGCCCCGGAATGCCGACAGACTGCCGGGAGCCCCGAAGAACCCAGCGCTCAGTCCTGGCCGTTCCCCGCCAACACCTGGTCCTGGTGGGCCAGTACGTGCGGCCACGCCGACGCGTGGTTGTCGCGGGCCGTCTCGTCGTAGAAGCCGGCGTGGATCAGTTGCAGGCGGGTGCCGACGGGGTGGGGGCCCAGGCGGACGGTGACGACCGTCTCGGCGCCGGCCGTGCCGGCGCGGCCGGTCACCCAGGTCAGCTCCACCAGCCGGTCGGGCTCCAGCCGCAGGAAGCGTCCGTAGTGCGGATGCCCGGGCCCGGGCGGGTCGCCGGCGGGCTCGGTCTCGAAGAAGAACGGCGCGTCCACCTCGGGCCTCATCAGGACCGACCCCGGTGCGGCGAACCAGCGGTCGAACTGCTCCGTCCACGCCCGGTACAGGGCGTGCGGGGAGGCGAGCATCGCGCGCTCGACGGTCAGGCGGTGGGGGCGGTCCGCAAGGTCGGGGACGCGGATCGGCTCGGTGGTCATGGCGCTGCTCCCGGTTCGGGCCGTCGCGCACGCGGGTCCGGCGTCCGGCCGGCATGCACTCCTCACCCTAGTGATCGCCGCCCCGCCCGCCCGGGCGCCACGCCCCCCGCCGTCAGCCGGTCCGCTCCGCCCGGAGGTGCTCCAACTCGTCCTCGTGCCGCCGCAGGGCCAAGGTCACCGTGCCCGTCGTGTACTGGAAGGTGCCGGCGACGGCCAGCGGGACGGAGAGGGTGAGGAGGGCGAGCAGGTCGGCCGGGTCCCGTTCGGTGGCGCAGCGTTCGCCCTCGGTGGCGGCGTACGAGCGTCTCTTGCCGTCGCCCTCGTCGTAGAAGACGGGCGAGGCGCAGTCGATGCTGCTCCTGGAGTCGTAGTTGACGGTGAAGGGGGCGAGCAGTTGGTAGGCGAGCCAGAGCCAGATGGCGCCTGCGCCGATCAGCAGGTACACCCCGAGGGTGCGCTTGCGGTCCGCGCGCTGGCGGAAGGTCGTCTCGTGCGCCTCTGCTGTCATGTACGCCGAATCTAGTCGAACGGTGGGGGCGGCTGCCGCTCGTTTCCCCTCGTCAATCCATCCCTAAGCGGCAAGAGCGGCCAAATGGTGATCT
Source organism: Streptomyces sp. NPDC059851 (assembly GCF_042732005.1). NCBI lineage: Bacteria > Bacillati > Actinomycetota > Actinomycetes > Kitasatosporales > Streptomycetaceae > Streptomyces > Streptomyces sp. NPDC059851. The sequence goes on from NZ_JBHWJJ010000038.1 coordinate 60,841, forward strand.
ATTAGCCTGTAACCCGAAACGGTCGGTGCCCGCCGGGCGTTCTGTCGTCGTGCCGGCTGAAGTTGAGACGAATGGTGTGTCACATCTCTTGGGGGCGCCGGTGAGTCGCCTACGAATACCTGATAGACAGTGAATATTCACGGCTCGACCCGCCGTACAACTTGCCGGCCGCCTTGGGGGGATCGCCGCACTGTGAAGCCGCTTCACCGCCACCTTGTCAACACCTCGCGCAAGGTTCTGTGTACGGCCGCGCTCGCGGCCAGCCTGACGACCGCCGCCGTGGTGACCAACCCGCCCACCGCCGACGCGGGCGAGTCCGAGCCCACCCCGGACAGCCCCCAGGCCACCGACCGCGGCGATGCCCGCCTCGACCTGCCCGACGACCTCGCCGACCCGGCGGTGCCGCCGGCCGCCACCGCGGGCGAGGGGGCCAGCGGCATTCCCGCGACCGCCCTCGACGCGTACAAGCGGGCGGAGACCGCAGTGGCTGCCGCGCTCCCGAAGTGCAAGCTGCCCTGGCAGCTCCTCGCGGGCATCGGCCGGGTCGAGTCCGTCCACGCCTCCGGCTACGGGCTCAAGGCCGACGGCTACACCGAGAAGCCGATCCGCGGCCCGCAGCTGAACGGCCAGGGCTTCGCCGAGATCAAGGACACCGACAAGGGCGAGTTCGACGGGGACGCCGCGTACGACCGGGCCGTCGGCCCGATGCAGTTCATCCCCTCCACCTGGGCCACCTGGGGCGCCGACGGCAACGGCGACTCCAAGCGCGACCCGAACAACATCTACGACGCCGCCCTCGGCGCGGGCCTCTACCTGTGCGCGGGCGACCGCAACCTCTCGGACCAGGCGCAGCTCGACAAGGCGATCCTCAGCTACAACAACTCGCGCGAGTACGTGAACACCGTGGTCGGGTACATGAAGCAGTACCAGAACGGTGCGAGCGAGGTGCCCAACCCGCCGTCCGGGACCTACCCGACGCCGACCAACCCGGTGCTGCCGACCCCGCGCCCCACCACGACGCAGACGAAGCCGTCGACCGGTACGGGGACGACCACCAAGCCGTCGACGCAGCCTTCGACGCAGCCGTCGACCAAGCCGACCAACCCCTCCAAGCCCGCCGAGCCGGAGAAGCCCGCGCCGCACCTGGCCAAGGTGGAGGTGCTCGGCAGCACCGAGCTCAAGGCGGAGGCCGGGGCCGCGTTCACGGCGGTGCCGCGGGTCAAGGCGGTGCTCAGCGACGGCAAGCCGGCCAAGGGGCAGGCCATCCTGTTCGCGGTCGAGGACGACACGACGGGAACGTACTTCGGTACGCAGGGCCGGTCCCACCTCGTGGTGCAGACCGACGCCGAGGGCATTGCCGGCGCGCCGGGCCTCGTGGCCGGGGACAAGCCGGGCACCTTCACGCTGCGGGCCTCGGGTTACGGCACCGCCACCCAGTTCACGGTCAACTTCAGCGGTGTCGTCTCGGCGAAGCCCGCCCCGGCCCCCGCCGACCTGCTGACGCGAGTCGACGCGGGAGCGGGCAAGCCGCTGGCGGTCGTCGCCGGGACCGCCGTCAAGGGCGTCCAGATCAAGGCGACCGCCGCGGGCAAGGCCGCGGCCGGCACGCAGGTGACCGCCGGGCTGGTGGAGCAGGACAAGGCCACCGGCGGCTGGGTTCCGGTGGACCCGGCGAAGGCGAAGGGCCCGTACTTCAGGGGGGCCAAGGACGGCGAGAAGCTGTTCAGCCTGGAGCTGGCCCCGTCCGGTGCCGACGGCCTGATTGCCCTGCCGGAGCTGCTGACCGCGGACGTCGCCCCCGGCGTGTACCACCTGCAGCTGATCACCAAGGAGAAGGTGGTCCTGGTCCTGGACCTGACCGTCACCGCCAAGGTGGAGACCCCGGCCCCGCAGACCCCGGCGCCGTCCCCGACGGCGTCCGCCGTCAAGCCGTAACGGCCTCAGGACAACGGCCGGCCGCCACCGTGACCCGGTGG
>NZ_JBHWJJ010000039.1:0-61790 GCF_042732005.1 Streptomyces sp. NPDC059851
TCCCGTTGGTTCTTCCGCGTGTGCGCCTTGCCCTACATTGGCCAGGGCTCGCCTAATACGCCATTGTCACCGGCGGCTCGCGGGCGGTGGTCGGGGAAACCGATGTGTTGCCCGGACCAGCGCCCACGATGTTCGTCAGCGCCTCAGGATCTCGCCCAGGGATTCGCCTCCGTTCCACCACCGCTGGAAGGTCTCTCCATCGATCGTGTGGATCCTGTGGGCCTCGGCAAAGCCGCGTGTCGGCGTGGAGAAGGATCCGTTGGTGATGACAACGAGCTCGTCGATGCCCGAGCGGATCTGGTGATCAGCAAGCCGATGCAGGACCGCTGACTCAACCCGCCGCTGCGGATCGCGGTACTGCTTGCACTGAAAGCCGACGGTCCGACCGTCCGGCATGGTGGCGATCACGTCGATCCCCACATCCCCCGCTCCGCCGACGACTCCTGCCGTCGCAAACCCGTCACGGAGAACCAGGGCCGCCGCCATCGATTCGAACTCGGACGGACTGAGGGATTCCGCAGGTCGGATCGGCGCGGAGATCGCGCCCCGCTCCCGGGCTTCACGACGCCGATAGATCCTGCGCATGGTGAAGGTGGAGCAGATCGCCATCCACGACGCGAAAGCGAGCTTGAGGAGCTTGCCCGGCCGCTCTTCGAGCAGTGCCAGCCACTCTTCCTCGTATCGCTCAGCGTTCCCCTCACCCGGGATGCGCCGCGCTGCCCACCTCAGCAGCTGCTGCGCAAGATACGAGGAGACGTCACACATTTCGTTGACGAGCAGACCGAGGAAGACGGCCAGAAGCGTCTCAAGGATCATCGAGCCGCCTCCCAGCGGAACGTGAAGCCGAAGGCGGGACGGGGCGGCTGCCCGACCGCCGGCGTCGGCGTCGGCAACTGCCCCCGCCGCTCAAGCACGACAGCTCGCGCGGAGGCCATGCCGTCGGGCGTCAGCTTGTAGAACCGTCGGCGAGGGCGGCCGGGGTCGGGGTGCTCCGACTCCCAACGACTCTCCAGCCAACCGGCTTCCTCCATTCTCGCGAGGATGGGATAGATGCTGCCGGTCGGCTTGCCCGCAGCTCGCGCCACCGCGAAACCATGCAGGTCGTCGTCGGCAACCAGGAACGCTTCCATCACGTCCAACGTCGCAGACGTGATACGGAACGGATTCTTCATAGCCCTAACTCTATATATGAAGAGTTAAGGTCGTCAATGGCTCCTTGCGGCCTCGACCGAGCTGAACTGCGTTGACTGATAGCAGCGTTGGGGCGAACGAAAGCCGCCGCGTGCGCGATGCCACTGGGGCGAGCTCGGCGGCTTAACTGCTCCCGTTTGCTGAAGGTGGGCAGGATCGGGTCTCGTCAGCGAGGTCGGGGTAGCGGACGGATCTTCGCCTGCTGTTCATGCCGGTCGGCCAGGGCAGCGTTCTCCAGGGCTAGCAGGTGAAGGGCGTTCGCGTAGGCGGCCAGCCTCTTCTCCAGGTTCTGGCAGTGGGCTTGGAGGTCGGCGTGCCTGCGCTTGAGGTCAGTGTGGGCATCCGCGGTCTCGGCCAGCTTGGGCCGAGCCGCGTGATCCTGGGCGACGTGGCTCTGGAACAGGTCCTTGAGGTCGGGGTGCTGGTGGGTGAGGTGCCAGCGCTTGAGACCTGCTTCCGCGGCTAGCTGGGAGACGTTCAGGCGGCCGGCCGAGCGGGCCGGTGTGCCGGCGAACAGGCGGTTCATCGCGGCGAGGATGTCTCGCCGGACCGGATCGGTTTCCTCGTCGAGGGCGAAGCGGCTCATCCGGTGGTCGCTCCTTGCTCGTGCGTGGTGATGATCGACTCCAGGCGGGCCAGCTCGTGTCGCTCGCGGGCGAGGCGGATCGGTGGGGCGAGAGGGTCGGCAACGATTTCTGCGAGGTCTGTCGCGTGCTGCCGCAGCTGTTCGATGTCCCGGTCGGTGCGGGCGATGTTCGGGCATTTTGGGCGGCAGTCGTCGGTGTCGGGGGTGACCAGGGGGTCGTCGGCGAAGCCCCGGATCTGGCAGGCGGCAGTGGCCGGGTCGAAGACGCAGGTCATGCCTTCGCCATGGTGGATCTGCAATAGCGGGTTGGCCAGTAGGTCCCGGGCCTGGCGGTCCTTGGTCAGGACGCGCCCGGCGAACTCACGCATGCCCGCGGTAACGCGGTGGCGGTAGGTTCCCGCGGCGGGCCCGCTGACGTGTTCGCCCTCGGCTAGTTCCTGTTCGTCCTCGGCGAGGCCTTCCAGCCGGAACAGCCAGTCCTCGAAGGCGTACTCGTCTGGGAATCCTGATTCGTAGGTGCCTGCGTATCCCTGCAACATGCGGGTGTGGGCGTGTCCGTATTGGATCGCTGCGGCGATCAGGCCCCGTGGACGGCGGCGGATGAACCACGCCAGTGTCCGGCGGAAGCGGCTGGGTGCCAGTGGGCCCCGGGCGTCGTCGGGGATCACGTCGGTGCGGCCCTCGCGGCTGCAGGCGTCGTTGACCCAGACGACGAAGGCCTCGATGTCACCGGCGATCCCGCGGTCGGTGCGGGCCGCCCCGCGCCGTTTGGGGTCCTTGATGCCGCCGTGGTGGGGCTGGATCCGGTTGGGGAACAGCAGGTGGCTGGGGTGGAGCCGTTCGAGGACCTCGACCGCGCGAGCGACGGGTTCGATGACTACCCAGGGATCGGGCCGGGCCTGGCCCTCTGGAATCTTGTGCCCGTTCTCGTCCTCGGCGCCTTTGAAGTAGAGGCCTTCAATCAGCAGTAGCCCGGCCGTATCCCGGGTCAGGCAGCCGCGTCGGAGGTTCAGGACCTCGCCGACCCTGGCTCCGGAGAGGTAGGCGATCGTGATGAAGCAGGCCGTGCTCAGCAGACGGGCAAGCTGGTGGACCTCGTCGCGGTGGATCCGTTCCTTGCGCCAAGGCCGGCCGTCCAGGCAGCCGGTGATGGGGGTGTGAAGGTAAGTGTGTTCGGCAATCGGAAGGCCGGAGGCGGCGATCATGCGTCCGGTGCCGGTGTCCTTCAGAGACGAGCCGCAGTCCAGGATTGCGCTCAGGTGCCGCCACCTGATGACCAGACGGCCATCGGCCGTCCGTGTTCCCGGCAGGGCGTCGCCCTGCTCACGCAGCCGCTGAAGATAGGCGACTGCTTCTGCATGGATATCGCCCGGAGTGTGGCGCCCGAGGTTCTGCCGTCCCTCCCGGCGCCGCATCTCCGGCGTCCGGCTGTTCCATTGCAGGTCCTCGGCATGGGCGGCGAGGATGTCCTCGGCGAAGTCCTCCAGGAACCGGATCGACCACAGAAGCAGGGCCTGCATCCGTTCCTCGCCGATCCTCGCAGTGCGGTTCTCGCCGTCACCACGATTGCGGCCGAGCAGGTCGGCAGTGTCTTCGCCGCCCCAGGGCGGCGCCTCCGGCATTCGCATGCCCGGCGGCAGGATGTCACGGTGGGCCCAGAGCCTGCGGATCTCGGTGATCCGCCGGTAGCGCCGCTCGACCGGGACGTCTTCGGCCTTCAGGTGTTCGAGGTAGTCATCCAGCAACGCGGGGGTGATCTCACAGAACTCGCTCACTCCCTGGCCCGCGAACCAGAGCATCACCGCCTGCAGCGGTGCGGCGAACAGCTGCTGGATGCTGGCCATCGACTGCCTTGGCGTGCGGCTGCGGACCGCCCTGGGACTGTCGTGGTTGATCAACTGCCAGATGTAGTGCTTCACGGCCTCCCGCAGGACGGCCGGGGTGAGTGCGAAGTTCACGCTGATCGACCGCGTGTGGTCCTCGAAGACAGCCGGATTGAGGTCCCAGCGATCATCGGCGAACCGTGACAGCCTCTCGGGATCGGTGTCCGGCCGCAGATCCCGATTCACCAGGACAGGAGTGTCTGCCTCCGGCCAGAAGGTGCCCTCCGGGACCTGCTCGTGGGTCAACGTGATGCTGATGGCGGTCATCGCAGGTCGAGCTCCCGTCCGAGGAACCGGGCGGCCAGTGCTTCCTCACCAGCCCCGATCCGGCCTCTCGCATCAGCCACGACGGCACCATCGTGGCGGGCCAGCAGGTCGGCCAGTTGGGCATGCGGGCCGGCGAAACGGCGGGCCCAGTCCAGCGCGTCCATCTGCAGGCGCCGCTCGGCCAGCCGGTCGTGGATGAGCACCTGCAGCGTCAGATGGTGAGGCAGAGCCCTGGCACATTCGCAGCTGAGGCAGAGCAGGAATGACGCCGGGCAGGGCTGCCCCGCCGGAGCATGCGGGCCACCCGTGTGGTCGCTGCAGGCCGCCAGCACCGTGTCCAGCTGCCCGGCGAGCATCCGCCGCAGCGTCGCGACGTCCAGACCGTGCTCGGCTGCGACGGCCTCGGGGTCGGCCGCCGCCCGCCGGATGTCCTCCGCAGACAGGCTCGTCACCAGCCCACGAGTGCGGGCCTTGGCCACTTCCGCCTCCAGCGCGTCCGCGACGACGCGGCGGTATTCAGCGACGTTGCCGCGGTTGCGGGCCAAATAGGCGGTCGCTGCGGTCCGCTCGGTGTGGGCGACCGGCTTCTGGTGCAGCTCGATGAACGTCATCCGCAGCCGGTCCAGCCGCAGCGCCATCGGCGTCGCTTCCAACTCACGGCCGTCCTCCCCGACCTCCGGATCGTTCAACAGGCCGTGCCGACGGGCCAAGGCGTTGAACGAGAAGTGGGCCTGCTCCAGCGGGCGGATGCCTCGGCCCGTTCCCCGGCCGCCGGAAGCGAAATACCCGATCATCAGCCGGTTCCCTCCGGCCAAAGCCCGTGACCCGGCCGTCAGCTCATGCAGCAGGGCATAGAGACCGAACGGCGTGTGGAGCTCGTCCCGGGCCGAGACCTCCCCCACCGAGTCCGGGACGCTGATCCAGTCCGGGATCTGTGACAGAGCCAGGCTCATGTGGGCCCGACGGCCCCGGCGGGGCTTGCGCAGGCCGACGATGGCCGTAGCCGTGCCGCCCGCATGGCCATCCGCCCGATGATGAGCCGCCGGCGTATTCAAGATCACGCCCGCGTTCTCGCCGGTCATCACCGTAAGCAGCACCGCCGCCGCGGCAAGCTCCTCGATCGACAGATGCAGCCAGCCCACCAGCTCTTTGACCGTCCCCCGCATGTGGACCCAGGGGTGCGGCGTCAAAGAACCAGGGTTCCAACCCGCCGTGGCCACTCGCCTGGGAACGTCCGCGAACCGGTCGACGTGATCAAGGATCTGCAGGCGGCGAACCAGGTGGATGTCCTTGCCCGGAAGCAGCTCTCCCGCCCGGAAGGCCCGCAACAGTTCACGGTTCTCGCGGATCCTGGCGGCCGCCTCCCGCAACGTAGCCCGGGCAGCCTCCGCAACCCTGCGGAACTCGGCCCTGCTGTAGGAGTGGCGGGCATTGAAGAGGTGCCGCTTGGGCATCGGCCCGGCCAGCCGGGCCGCCAGAGCCTCGCTCGCTCCTTGCGCCTTCAACAGCACCCGACGCAGCTCGGCCAGGTCCATCGCTGCGCTCGCGACCAGTGACCTGCGGTGCTCGTAGAAGCCGTCGAAATGGGCTGCGGCGACCTGCTCCATCGACCTCGGCCGCCGCGGCAGCGTCGCCAGATAGCGGTCGAACAGAACCAGGATGGTGTGGCTGTTTTGGAACGAGTTGAACGAGGTCAGCCCGGCCCCGGGCGCGGTCCGGCGGACGAACGCTCCTATCAGCGCGTCTCGCAGGGCTGGGGGCGACGTCATCCGAGAGAAGTCGTAGTCACGGTGGCCGGTGCCGTCCTGATTGAAACACCGGACCATCATCTCCGCTCCCCCGCCCTCCAGCCGCCCCCGGCGAGTGCCCGACCCGCCCGGGGCCGGCAGCGACGCCCTCCGCCCGCGGCCGCTCATGCCGGAACGGCCAGAGGATCGGTGCGGACCCGGGGGTGCCCTGTGAACACCTCGGCCATGAACGTCTCCACGGGGAAGCCGTCCGCGTGCGCCAGCAGGATCTCGACTTCCAGCTGCCGAAACGGCTCCAGGTAGACGTCCTTCGTCGTCTCGACCCGACGGTGCCCCAGCATCGTCTGGACCAGATGCCAGGTGTCGCCGAACTGCTCGCGGAAGTCCGCCCGCTCCGACTCGCTCAAGTGCCCGAGCCGGGCAGCGTGCACCAGCTTCCCGATCGAGTACCACTTCAGGGCAAACGAGTGCCGCAGCATGTGCGCCCGGCAGGAGAAGTTCTTTAGACCCATCCGCCTGATCCGCCGGTTCGCGGCATCGAAGGTGTGCTCCCACCCTCGTGCGTCCCGGGGCAGCCCGTCCTCGTTCAGCCAGAGCATCAGCGGCTCCAGCCCCAGCTCCGTCTCCCGCAGCAGCCTCCGCCGCGCCTTCGCGCTGATGTCGTTCCACCGCTTGAGCTCCGTGCCCCCGCCCGGCCGCTCCAGCACCACCGAGCCGCGCTCGGCCGCCAACACCAGCCTTCGGTCCGCCAGCCGCTCGTAACGGCCTGCCGCCTGTGCCCGGCGGACTGCTGCCGCTCGTGAGCCCTCCAAGTAGGACAGCACACCCTTCAGCACGGACCGCGGCGTCCAGTAGGGATGCCCGTACCCCCCTTTGGCGCAGGCGTCCGCCAGCCTGCCCGTGAAGTACCCCCGTCTGCGGTCATAGGTCGGCAGCTCGGGCAACACCACACTCGCCCACTCTGAAATCCGCAGGCCGTTGCCGTAGAGGCCGTCGCAGAACGCGACATCGCGCTCTTCGTTCCGGCCCCGCCACCAGGGATCCACGCGGCCCGACAGATCCAGCCCACGAAGGCCCAGGTCCCTCCACCGGGTGTAACCACCCGGGTCCATCCACTTGACGTCTGCGCTCTTCACGATCCGCGGCGCATCGAAGCCCTCGAACGGATTCGCAACCCCGTAAGCCGACCGCACCCACTTATAGAACTTCTGCAGCGCGGCCAGGTCTCGCGAGAACGTGTTCGTCTGGACGCGATCGGCGTTGGCCGGATCCGTGACCCGCCAGAACACAAACTCCTCCGCGTCCTCCTCAGACGCCTCCCACCAGTTCGTGCCCAGCGCGGCCAGGAAGTTCAGCCACACAGCCACCGAGTAGGTGTAGTCCCGGACCGTCGTCTCGCCCAGGTTGCGCCACCGCGGCGACGCCAGACAGGCATTCGCCCGCAGGTCCGGGCGTCCGTCAGGTCCGATCAAGAACCGTTGCCCATCCCTGACGCCGAGCTCGCGTGCCCACGCCCTCGCGTCCGCATGCCCCGGCAGCACAGCTGCCACGTCGTCAAGCACCCGACCCAACCCGAAACGGTGCACCTGCCAGATTTCTGCGCCTGCGTCCACACACCATGAACGAGCACACGCCGCAGCAGTCACGTTATTCCCGCAATCACCACACCCGCCCACCCTCGATGAGGCGGCATGAATCAGCAGGTCAATGCAGGCATAAGGCAGCCGCCCAGAGCAACACCACTGTTGCCGAAACGGCGCTCCGCCGATATGAGACCGCTCAACCCCGCGGCGCGCTCTCGCCAGGCCAGACTATGAAGATGCCAGCGCTTCCTCCAACGCTTCCACCTGCTCGGCATCTCGAAGCTCGTCAAACTTCCGCCTCAACGCATCGGCATCGACGGGAGAAACTTCGCGCATCAGCCGGATGATGTGGGCAACCTCTTCCGCAGGCAGAAAGGCCGCAATCGCCTCGCTGAGTGCGTCCACTCTCCATTCCTCCTTCCAGAACAACTGAACTAGGCACTCAATTTCCCAGATATTCCAGCTTCTAACAGCTTCACGAATTACCCGAATCGCATCCTGATGGCGGCGACTCATCCGAAGCTTCTCGATGACCTCAATCAGCCCATGAGGGCTGTAGGTGCGCCCGATCGCGACAAGCAGATTGACTGCTTCATCTTGCCTGTCTTCTGCAAGGAGGCGCCTATGGAGGGCGACGAGGTCCTCCGGTGACAAGAAGGCCATCACACGCTTGATTTCTTCCGGGAGGGCCGCCAGTTTGTTTCGCTTCACGCTTGATCCATCGTTAGGAGCATGCGTGTCAGGAAGTGCGTGAACTAGGACCTCGGCGGCTGCGGCAGCCAGAGCCGGGTCCTTTCCAGCCGGATCAACCGCCTTGCTCCAGAGCAACAGGAACCTGCCGGCCTCAGCGTCGGGGTTGCGCGGCGGGGTGGCTTGCTGAGCCAACACGCGAACGATGGACTGGATCTTTTTCCAGCTTGACGCACCGGCAGTGCCATGCAGAATTTTGCGGATCTGCTCATAGGTTGCCGAATCCTTCGAGTCCGGATCGTCTCCAATGGCCTCGCTCACCTCTCGCAGACTAGGGCGTCCAGCAGCCCTGTAAAGCTCATGGACTGCGATCGTCATGTCACGGAGCGGACCAGGAGGCAGGACTTCCTCCGAAGGCGGATCGATCCTCTTGCGCGGCATAGCGCCCCCTGTCAAAACTCGTCAACTCGTACTCGCGAAATGTGTCCAGCGTCAATTTCCGTCAATGGTTGTCGCCGCTTTGTCACTGGACTCCCGACCTCTATTTCCATGGAAGTAGGGAGGATCCAGGCCTCCCCCAACCCGACTGGGAGGTCAGGGAGATGAGCAAGCGGAGGAACCATCGCCAGCGAACGAACTCATGCTGCTGCCCGTGCATCAAGATCTGGCAGCACATGTGCGTAGTAGGTCGGCGGGTCGCAAGCCCGCAGGGCATGGCAGCGCTGATGGTGCTGCAGACGGTCGTGATGCTGCTGACGTGGCTGGTCGGGTAAACGACCACCGGGGGTGCCGCCAACGCGAGCACCCCCTCGTCATGTCTTCAGTGTGGTCCTGGCCGGCCATCGTCGGTCGGGATCAGCTGCCGCCACGAGACTCAACGACGCACTGCAACAACAGTTACTGGATAACGAACTCCGGCGGCCCCCGACACCACCACCCAGCCCCGCTCGGCGAGCCCGGCGGCCAGGGCGTGGGCCATGTGCGCCCCGTACGGGGTGCAGGCGCGGGCGCCGACCACGGCGACCGAGCGCAACGCCCAGGTCCTCAGGTCGGGGGTGCCCCGCACCCACAGGCCGACGGGCCGGGCGTCGCCGAGGTCGTCGAGCTGGGTCGGCCACTGCGCCGATCCGGGGCAGACGAACCGGCAGCCCGCCCCGGCGGCGGCCGCCAGGTCCCGCAGGGGGTCGGCGAGCTCGGCCCGTCTGCGGTATCCGGCGAGCCGCCGCCGCCCCACGCCCCCGAGCTCCTCCGGCTCCGGGTCGGGGCCGGTCAGCAGCCTCACCAGTCCGACGGCGCCGTGCTCGCGCAGCCACCGCCCGCCGTGCTCGTCACCGGGCTCCAGCACCCGCGTCAGCGCGGCCCGGGCCACCACCTCGGGCCCGGGATCCTCCAGGACCTCCCCCGCCTCCGCCACGGGCGCACCGTCCGGCACCGGCCCCGGGACGGCGCCCTCCGCCGACCCCGGACCCCGCTGCGGGGCCGTGCCCGGGACGGGCCCCCGCGCCGCGGTCATGACCCGGCTCCCGCGGCCAGGACGGCCCCGCGGCCGATCCCGGTCCGCAGTTCCAGCGCGACGGCCACGTCCAGCGCGTCGGGCCGGTCGTTGCCCCGCAGGTCGGCCACGGTCCAGGCGACCCGCAGCACCCGGTCCAGCCCGCGGGCCGTCAGGAGGCCGCGCTCCAGGTCCCGCTCGGCCTGCGCCATCGCGCCGGGCACCGCCGGCCAGCGGGCCCGCAGCTCGTGTCCGGGGATCTCGGCGTTGAGCCGCCAGGGCGTCCCGGCCAGTCGGGCGGCTGCGCGGTCCCGGGCCTGCCGGACCCGGGCGGCGACCACCGCCGTGGCCTCCCCGCGGCCGCCGCCCCCGAGCAGCTCGGAGCGGCTGACGGGCTCGACCCCGACGCGCAGGTCCACCCGGTCCAGCAACGGCCCGGACAACCGTGCCTGGTACCGCCGGACGGCCGAGGCCGGGCACTCGCAACCGGCGCCCTGCAGCCCGTGCCGCCCGCACGGGCAGGGGTTCGCCGCGAGCACCATCAGGAACCTGGCCGGCAGCTGCACCACCCCGGCGGCCCGGGCGATGACCACCCGCCCCGATTCGAGGGGCTGGCGCAGGGCGTCGAGCGCCTTGGTGCCGAACTCGGCGGCCTCGTCGAGGAAGAGCACGCCGCGGTGGGCCAGCGAGACCGCCCCGGGCCGGGGCACGCCCGCCCCGCCGCCGACCAGCGACTGCATCGTCGCCGAATGGTGGGGCGCGCAGTAGGGGGCCCTGCTGACCAGTGGATCACCAGGCGGCAGGATCCCGGCGACCGAGTGGACGGCGGTGACCTCCAGGGAGTCCTGCCGGGTGAGCGGCGGCAGGATCCAGGGGAGCCGCTCGGCCAGCATCGTCTTGCCGGCCCCCGGGGGCCCGCTGAGGAAGAGGTGGTGGCCCCCGGAGGCGGCCACCTCCAGGGCCCGGCGCGCCGTGTGCTGCCCGGCGACGTCGCACAGGTCGGGGAAGTCCACCGCCTCTCCCGCCGCTCCCCCTCCCGGCACGACCCCGGTGCCCAGCCCGGCCCCCGGGACCAGCAGGCCCGTGGGCCCCGGGCCGGGGCCCGGCGCCCCGGTGTCGTCCGGCGGCTCCTCCTCCGGGGCCTCCCCGCCGGTGAGGACCGCGATCAGGCCGCGCAGGCTGCGTACGCCGAGCACCGAGACGTCCGGGACCAACCGGGCCTCGGCGGCACAGGGCTGCGGAACGACCACGCTGCGGTAGCCGGCCTCCGCCGCGGCGAGGACCGAGGGCAGGACCCCCGGCACCGGGCGGACCCGGCCGTCCAGGCCCAGTTCCCCGACGAGCACCAGATCGGCGATGACCGCCGGATCGACCACCTCGGCGGCACCCAACACGGCCGCAGCCACTGCCAGGTCGAAGCCGGCCCCGGATTTCGGCACCGAGGCGGGGCTGAGCCCGACCGTGAGTTTCTTCTGCGGCCAGGCGGCACCCGAGTTCACGACCGCCGCCCGGACCCGGTCCCGGCTCTCGACGAGGGTCTTGTCCGGCAGCCCCACCAGCGTGAACGCCGCGACACCGGGCTCCAGGTCGGCCTGGACCTCCACCACCACGCCCTCGACGCCCACCAGGGCGACCGAGCAGGCCCGTGCGAAGCCCATCACGCCACCCCCCGGACGTGCTCCACCACCGGGGCGCCGCGCCGCGGCAGCAGGACCCCCACCAGGTCGATGCGCACCCCGCCCGGGGGCGGCCCGCCGTGGTCGGTGAGCCAGCGGCCGGCGAGCCGGCGCAGCCGCTCGGCCTTGCCGGGCCGGACCGCGGCCATGGGGTGCTCGAAGCACCCCTCCCGCCGCGTCTTGACCTCGCACACGACGAGGGCGTCACCGTCCCGCGCGACGATGTCGATCTCGCCGCCCCGGCACCGCCAGTTCCGTGCGATGACCGTCATGCCGGCCTCGGCGAGCCGCCGCGCCGCCAGGTCCTCTCCGTACCGCCCCAGCGCCTGCCGGGCCACGTCCTTCGTGCTCATCGGGCACCACCTCCGGGCCCGACGATCCCGCGGACCCGCCCCCACCGTGGATCTTGGTGGACGGCGGGGCCGTTGTGGACGACCCGCTCACCCCCGAGGGTGAGGGATCAGCTGCCCGGGAGTTCGAGGTCGGTCTTGTTGAGCTCCTCGATGTTCACGTCCTTGAAGGTCAGCACCCGCACCTGCTTGACGAAGCGGGCCGGCCGGTACATGTCCCACACCCAGGCGTCGGCCATCGTGACTTCGAAGAACACCTCTCCCTGAACCGAATGCACCTGCATCTCGTAGTCGTTCGTGAGGTAGAAGCGGCGTTCCGTCTCGATCACGTACTTGAACAGCCCGACGACGTCGCGGTACTCCCGATAGAGCTTCAGCTCCATCTCGGTCTCGTACTTCTCGAGGTCCTCGGCGCTCATGGCATGTTCCCCTTCAGCCGTGCGTTCCCCTATTGTGCGGCAGTCCGGGGCGGCGCTAGACGATTTCCGGCGCCAGCTCCACCGGCGTGGCCGGGGGACCCTCGTCCAGCAGCGTCCGCAGCAGCTCGGCCAGCCTGGTCGGATACACCGTCTCGCGGGCCGCGAGCAGCTCCTGCGGCGTCCACCACCGCGCCCCGCTGAGGCTGCGCCGCTCCAGCTCGGTGAGTCCGTGCAGCCGCGGCTCGGTCCCGGTCCGTGCGGTCCGCGCCAGGTAGTACCACTCGTCCTGGTCCCAGCGCCGCCCGTCGAACGGGAAGGAGCAGTACCGGCGCCACAGCACCGGCCCCAGTTCCACCTCGGTGATCCCGGTCTCCTCGGCGAGTTCCCGCAGCGCGGCCTGCTCCCGGCTCTCTCCGCCCTCCAGACCGCCGCCCGGGGTGAACCACCAGTCGACCGACGGTTCGTCCGGCTCGAAGCCGTGCAGCAGCAGGATCCGGTCCTCGGGGTCCAGCAGGATCACCCGGGACACCTTGCGCGGGCCGTCCGCGGCCCGGTCAGTCGTCACCGGCGGTCCCCTGCCTCCGGCCTCGCCCCAGGAGCCGTACGAGCGGCCCGTACGCGGCCCCCAGCACCACCAGTGCGGCCCCGACGGCGACGGCGGCGAGCTGGAGCCGCAGCGGCCCCGGCTCCGACGTCCCGCCGGGCAGGGCGGCGTACCCTTCCGGCCGCTCGACCATCGTCATGGAGGGCCAGGCCAGGGCGTCGACGCGACCGCTGACGGCCGAGCGGGACACCGTGCCCTGGCCGGCCTCCTGGAGGTGGGACCGGGAGTCGATCGAATTGGAGCGCTGGTCGCCGAGCAGGAAGAGGTTGCCCTCGGGCACGGTCACCTCGAACGGGGTGCCCCCCGGGGAGGCGGGCCCCGCGCCCTCCACCGTCACGGGCTCGCCGCGGTGGACGTAGGGCTCGTCGAGCTCCTTGCCGTTCACGCTGAGCCGGCCGCCCTCCCCGCAGCACTTCACGGTGTCGCCGCCGATGCCGACGACCCGCTTGACCATGGGGGAGTCGCTCCACATGGCATCAGTAAAGATGACGATGTCGCCGCGCCGCACCTCGCCGCCGTCGATCCGCTGCGCGAGCACCCGGTCACCGGGCTTCACCGTCGGCATCATCGAGTCGGTCGGCACCGTGTAGGGCTGGTAGAGCAGGGCGGCCCACACGAAGCCCCCCAGGAACAGCACGAAGCCGACGGCCACGGCGATCCCGGACAACACGTTGCCGACACCGCCGCGGCCGTCACCGCCCCTGCGTATTACCCGTGTACCGCTCGTCTGCGTTCCGCCCATAGCAGCGCCCCCACATCCGGGATCGACGACCCTGGGCGGCACCCTACCTGCCGGTAGTCCCGCTGGTCAGCCTCTGCCGACGCCACAGGACGACCGGCACGGCTCCGGCGAGGCCCAGGGCGGCCGGACCGGCGCCGATCGCCTTGGCCGCGGCCTTGTCCCCGATGCCCGGCTGGTCGAAGGTGTCCGGCACCGGCAGGGTGGACCAACGGGTGACCGGCCACGCCACGACCACGGCCCGTCCGACGACCTTGTCGACCGGCACGAAACCCTGGGTGGAGTCCTGCATGTGGTAGCGGGAGTCCTGCGAGTTCTGGCGGTGGTCGCCCATCACCCAGATCTTGCCCTCGGGCACGTTCAGCGGGCCGAACGGGGCGTCGTCGCACGGGGTGTTCCCGGGGAAGACGTACGGTTCGTCGAGCGGCTTGCCGTTGACGACGACCGGTCCCCCCTTCTTGCACTCGACCGTGTCCCCACCGACCGCGATGACCCGCTTGATCAGGTCCTTCTCGTCCGCGGACGGCATCAGCCCGATCTTGCTGAGGATCGTCTGCAGGAAGTTGGGCTCCGGGGTGGGCTCGCCGGCCAGCCAGTTCGCCGGGTCGTGGAAGACCACGACCTCTCCACGCTGGGGCTCCGAACCGAACCACGGGGTCAGCTTGTCCACGAGCACCCGGTCGCCGCGCTGCAGGGTGTTCTGCATCGAGTCGGACGGGATCGAGAACGCCTGCACCAGGAAGGTCTTGATCAGGAGGGCGAGCAGCAGGGCGATGCCGACGAGGAGCGGGAGCTCCTTCCAGAACGAGCGCTGCGGGCGCTCCTCCGCGCCGTCCTCGGCGTCCTCCGCCTCGCGGGCCTCGCGCTCGGCATCGCGCTGGATGCCGTCCGGCCGCTCCTCGCCCTCATCGCGTCCGGACCGCGCGCCTACCGCCACGTCCCCCACATCCACTCCTCACTCGGATTCGCTGCCCGCGCCGGGTACGGCAACGGGTCCTCCCCTCCCTTAACGAGCGGGAGTTCCCTAGGGCGCGGGAGACCCAGGACACACTATGCGACGGGCGGGCCTCCGCGGCGCCCCCGGCGGCCGCGTCGCCCGCTGCGTTGCTGATCGGGCACCATGCTGAAGGTCGCGGGCTGTTCCAGCTTCCGCCAGTGGTCGAACGGCCATGCGATGACCACGGCTTCCCCGACGACGCCCTTCTCGTCGATCGTGCCCTGGAACGGCTCGTCGAGGTGGAAGCGGGAATCGGCCGAATTCGCCCGGTGGTCGCCCATGACGAAGAGCCGCCCGGGCGGCACCTGCACCTCGAAGCGGATCTCGGAGGGCGAGTTCCCGGGGTTCACGTACGGCTCGTCGAGCGGCGTCCCGTTGACGGTGACGCGACCCTTGGCGTCGCAGCACATGACGGTGTCGCCGCCGATGGCGATGACCCGCTTGATCAGGTCCTGTTCGTCGGCCGAGGGCAGCAGGCCGATGAACGTGAGGGTCTGCTTGATCTGCTTGATGCCGACCGGATCGCGCGGCGGGCGCGCCGCCTCGCCCTTCAGCCAGCCCCCCGGGTCCTTGAACACGACGACGTCACCGCGTTCTATCGGCGAGCCGAACCACGGGGTCAGTTTGTCGACGAGGACCCGGTCGCCGATCCGGATGGTCTGCTCCATGGACCCGGACGGGATGAAGAACGCCTGGACCAGGAAGGTCTTCAACAGCAGCGCGATGCACAGTGCCGCGACCACCAGGAGCGGAAGCTCGCCCGCCCGGCGCGTGCGCCTGCGCCTGCGGATCCGGCGGGCCAGCCGCCGCCGCTCGGCCCGGCCGCCGCCCTCCGGTCCGGCGGCGGGCGCGGCGGCCCGTTTGCGGGTCCGCGTCTTGGGCTCCGGCTCCGGCTCCGGCGCACGGCCGCGGCGCGGCCTCTCGGCCCGCCGTTGTTCGGCGCGGCCACCGCCGCCCGCCCCACCGCCGCGCGCGCGCTCGCCGCGCGCCCCCTCGCCGCGCGCCCGGTCGACGCGTAGGCCGTCGTCGCGCAGCAGGTCGGCGGCGCTGACCCGGTCGCTGCGGGCCCGCCCGCCGCGGGGTCGTCCGCGGCTACCCATGGCCACCGCCCGCCGTACCGCCGCCGCGTGGTCCCGTCGCACCCCAGCGCGAGACCGGCCAGCCGATCCAGTCGGCCCGCCCGATCACCTTCTCCACCGGCACCATCCCCCCGCCGGGCTCGCCCAGGTGGTCCCGCGAGTCCCGGGACTGGGACCGGTGGTCGCCCATGACCCACAGGGTTCCCAGCGGCACCACGATCCGGAACGGGACCTTCGACGCCGTGTCGCCCGGGTAGAGGTACCGCTCGTCCACCGGCACCCCGTTGACCTTGAGCCGTCCGTCGGCACCGCAGCACACCACGTCGTCACCGCCGACCCCGACGACCCGTTTGACGAAGTCCGTCTCGGACGGCTCGCCGATGCCGAGGGCGGAAGCCGCCCCCCGCACGAGCCCGGCGACGGGGTTGCCCACCGGCGGCTCCTGCACGAAGGAGCCGGTGCCGTCGAACACCACCACGTCCCCGCGCTGCGGCTGGTCGCCGAAACGGTACGCCAGCTTGTTGACCAGGACCCGGTCCCCGACCTGCAGCGTCGGCTCCATCGACTTGCTCGGGATGAGGAAGGGCTGCACCACGAAGTTGCTGAGCAGCAGCAGGAAGGCGGCGCACAGCACCCCGAGGACCGCGGCGCCCCGCCAGGACGGCAGCGCCCGCAGGCCCCACCGGGCGAAACTGCGGACCGAACCCCGAAAAGCAGAACGCGGCCGCCCCTCCCCCGTGCCGGGGGCGGAGTGGCCGCGTCGTGTGAGCTCTGCTTCGGTGTCCATTGGAGGGGAGCCTATCGGGCCTCCCCCTGGATCCGGAGAGGAGATCAGCGGTCGCGCTTCTCCTTGATCTTCGCGGCCTTGCCGCGGAGCTCACGGAGGTAGTACAGCTTGGCGCGACGCACGTCACCGCGGGTGACGACCTCGATCTTCTCGAAGATCGGGGAGTTCACCGGGAAGGTGCGCTCGACACCGACGCTGAAGGAGACCTTGCGAACGGTGAAGGTCTCGGAGACGCCGGCACCCTGGCGGCGGATGACGACACCCTTGAACTGCTGGATGCGGGAGCGGTTGCCCTCGATGACGCGGACGTGGACGTTGACGGTGTCACCCGGGCGGAAGTCCGGGACGTCCGAGCGCAGCGTGGCGGCGTTGACGCCGTCGAGCAGGTGGGACATGTTCTTCGTCTGCTTTCTTCGCACGACGCCACAGGTCGCCGGTGCGGGTCTTCGTAGAGAATTCGGGAGCCGTGCCACCCGCCGTACGACTGTCCCCCTGTGGCAGGGGCGCACGCGAGCACACAGCAGCCGCTCATTCTTCCACGGCTGGGGGCCTGCGCCAAAATCGGCCGTCGGCGGTCGGCTGCCAGCCCATGATGCTGAGCAGTTCCCGGTCCTTCTTGTCGTACGCGGACGCCTCGCAGCGCTCGATCAGGTCCGGCCGGTTCTGCGCGGTCCGGCGCAGCGCCTCGTCGCGGCGCCAGCGGGCGATCTTGCCGTGGTGGCCGCTGAGGAGCACGTCCGGGATGCCGCGGCCGCGCCACACGGGTGGCTTGGTGTAGACGGGCCCCTCCAGCAGGTTCTCCATCTCGCCGGAGGCGAAGGAGTCGTCGCGGTGCGATTCGGCGTTGCCGAGGACGCCGGGCAGCAGCCGGGCCACGGCCTCGGTGATCACGAGCACCGCGGCCTCGCCGCCCGCCAGCACGTAGTCGCCGATGGAGACCTCGTAGACCGGCATGCGCGTGGCGTACTCGTCCATGACGCGGCGGTCGATGCCCTCGTAGCGCGCGGGGGTGAAGAGGAGCCAGGGCCGCTCGGAGAGCTCGACGGCCAGTTCCTGGGTGAACGGCCGTCCGCTGGGCGTGGGCACGACGAGGACGGGCCCGTGGGCGCCGGTCTCGTACCCGTCGGCAAGGGCCTCGTCGAGGGCCTCGCCCCAAGGTCCGGTCTTCATCACCATGCCGGGACCGCCGCCGTAGGGGGTGTCGTCGACGGTGTTGTGCCGGTCGTAGGTCCACCCGCGCAGGTCGTGGACGTGTACGTCGAGCTGTCCGCGGGCCCGCGCCTTGCCGACGAGGGAGACGTTCAGCGGCTCCAGGTACTCGGGGAAGATCGTGACGACGTCGAGCCGCATCAGGCCTCTTCCCCGTTGTCGCGGGAGGAGACGATTTCGGCGCGGTCGTCGATCAGCCCGGGCGGCGGGGTGATGACGCAGCGCTGCTCCTCCAGGTCGATCTCCGCGACGATCTCCTCGACGAAGGGGATCATCACCTCGGAGCCGTCCGGGCGCTCGACGATGAACAGGTCCTGCGAGGGCAGGTGGCTGATCTCGCTGATCCGGCCGATCTCGGTGCCGTCCTCCAGGACGACGTCCAGGTCGATCAGCTGGTGGTCGTAGTACTCGTCGGGCTCCTCGGGCAGCTCCGCCGGGTCCACCTCGGCGATCAGCAGGGTGTTGCGCAGCGCCTCGGCGCCGTTGCGGTCCTTGACGCCCTCGAACCGCAGCAGGAGCCGCCCGCTGTGCACCCGGCCCGTCTCGATGGTCAGCGGACCCGTGGAAGCCGGCTCCGTCAGCAGGACGGAACCGGGGGCGAGCCGCAGCTCCGGCTCGTCGGTCCGCACCTCGACGGTGACCTCACCCTTGATCCCGTGGGCGCGGCCGATCCGCGCGACTACCAGCTGCACTGTGTGTCTCTCCTGTCCAGACGACGACGGGCCGGGGAGGGCACGCGTGCCCTCCCCGGCCCGTGCCGGTGATTCAACTGCTCAGCGGACGTGGTCCACGTCGACGAGGTCGACGCGGATGCCGCGGCCACCGATGGCGCCCACGACGGTACGCAGGGCACGTGCGGTGCGGCCGTTGCGGCCGATCACCTTCCCGAGGTCGTCCGGGTGGACCCGGACCTCGAGCACCTGCCCGCGCCGCAGGTTGCGCGAGGCGACCTGCACGTCGTCGGGGTTGTCCACAATGCCCTTTACGAGGTGCTCAAGAGCCTCCTCGAGCATGCTCAGGCCTCGGTCGACTCGGCGGCGGCCTCAGCCTCGTCCGCCTTCTTGTCGGCCTTCTTCTTCTGCGTGATGGCCTCGCCCTTGGTCTCGCCGATGCCCTCGAGGGCCTTGGCGAACTCCTCGAAGGAGCGGCGCTTGTCTTCCTTGGTGGCCGGCTGCAGCAGCGGCGCCGGGGCCGGCAGGCCCTTGTGCTTCTGCCAGTCGCCGGTCAGCTTCAGGATGGCGAGGACGGCGTCGGTCGGCTGGGCGCCGACGGACAGCCAGTACTGCGCGCGCTCGGCGTTGACCTCGATGCGCGAGGGGTTGTAGGTCGGCTGGTAGATGCCGATCTCCTCGATCGCGCGGCCGTCCCGGCGGGTGCGGGCGTCGGCGACGACGATGCGGTAGTGGGGAGAGCGGATCTTGCCGAGGCGCTTGAGCTTGATCTTGACTGCCACTGGAGTGGTGTCTCCTGAACTTGACGTGGTTGGGCACTTGAGATGCCACGTGGGGTTGCGGTACTCGGGTGCCCGATGGACGCGTCAGCCGGAGGAGAGAGGGGTCCTATGCGACTGTCGAGTACAGCTTGTCATTGTGCCACATGCCGACGGCGCCTCCTCCCCGGGGCCGGTGATCAGTGGCACACCGCCCCGCGGCGCCACCCGCCGCCGGCTCAGGAGGCGGCGGCGGAGACGGCGACCTCGGGAATGCGGAACGGCTTCATGCAGCCGCCGCACACGATCGGGGCCTGGGCCAGCACGGAAGGGACCACCCGCACGTTGCGCCCGCAGTCGCAGACCGCCTTGACGCGCACGCCGCCGCCCGAGGAGCCGTGCCGTGCGGCCGGCCCGCGGAAGCTGCGTTTGGTGTCGGCGGCCGTCGCGACGGTGTGGGCCTTCAGTGCGCGCTGCAGCCGCTCCATGGTGGGGCGGTAGCGCTTCTTCGCCTCGGCGTTCAGCGTGACCAGCGAGAAGCCGCTGCTCGGGTGCGGCTCGTCGGAGTGGTCCAGCCCCATCTCCTCGGCGATCGCGAGGAATCTGCGGTTGTGGTAGCGGCCGGCCCGGGAGGTGTCGCGCACTCCGCGGGCGGCGGCGATGCCGTGGACTGCCTCGTGCAGCAGTCGCTCGAAGGAGAGCTCGGCGCCGCAGGCGGACGAGGACTCTCCGATCAGGGATTCGGGGGCGGCAAGATCGGGCAGCTCGGGGTGGTGCCGCTGAATGTCGGCCCACGCCTGCGCCAGCTCTGCGGCGAGAACAGGTGGTGTCGTGCTCACGTCGTGACAACGAGCCGAGGGGCCTCGGTGTTCCGATTCCGGGCCATTCCAAATTTTTTGCACGTACCAGTCAGTTCCGCCTGATGCGTCCCGACGAGGACGGGTGCGCCGATCCCAGGAGGAGTCGGTACGTAACGACGACCGGAACACCTCAGCCCCGGCGCGCGGCTCGTGCCGCACACCGGGGCTGCGTCAGGGATGCCCTGCGTCGATCACCGACCGGCGATCAGTACGAACGCGCGACGATCGCGAGCGTACCGGGCGCGTCGTCCGACTCCGGAACCGACCCGTCCTCGGCGATCAGGCACCGCACGGTCACGGCCTGCTCGCCCAGCTTGGCCTCGCCCTCCGGACCCAGCACGTCCCACGGGATCCGCGCCCAACCGCCGGCGACGGCGGCCTCGGCGGCCTCCTCCAGCGTGGACACGTCGGTGGTGCGGGCCACCCGGCGCTCGCGGGACTCGCGCAGCAGCTGCGCCTGGTCCTCCTCCAGCACCTTGGGCAGCAGGTCCACCAGGGCGTCGATCTGCACCGGCTCCTTGCCGCCGGGGATCCGGCGGGCCAGCATCGCGGTCCCCGCCTCCAGGTCGCGCGGACCGATCTCGATGCGCACCGGGACGCCCTTGAGCTCCCAGTCCACGGCGCGACGGCCGAAGGGGACGTCGACCCGGTCGTCGACCTGGACCCGCAGGCCGGAGGCCTTGAGGCGGTCACCGAGCTCGCGCACCTTGGCCACGGCCTCGTCGCCCTTGATCGCCATGACGACGACCTGGACGTGGGCCAGGCGCGGCGGGACCCGCAGGCCGTTGTCGTCGCCGTGGGACATGATCAGACCGCCGACCATGCGGGTGGAGACGCCCCACGAGGTCTGCCAGACCAGCTCCTGCTTGCCCTCCTTGGACAGGTAGGAGGTGTTGAACGCCTTGGCGAAGTTCTGGCCGAGCTCGTGGCTCGTGCCCATCTGCAGCGCCTTGCCGTCCCCCATCATGCCCTCGAGGGTGAGGGTGTTGATGGCGCCGGCGAAACGCTCCTTGGGGGTCTTGCGGCCCAGCACGACGTCGATGCCGAGCACGTTGGTCATGAAGTCGCCGTACACGTTCCGGTGGATGTACGCGGCGTAGTCGCGGGCGTCCTCGTACGTGGCGTGGGCGGTGTGGCCCTCCTGCCAGAGGAACTCACTCGTACGGAGGAAGACGCGGGGACGCATCTCCCAGCGCACCACGTTGGCCCACTGGTTGATCAGCAGGGGCAGGTCGCGGTAGCTCTGCACCCACTTCGAGAAGTAGTCGTTGATGATCGTCTCGGAGGTGGGGCGGACGACGACCGGCTCCTCCAGCTCCTTGCCGCCGCCGTGCGTGACCACGGCGAGCTCGGGGGCGAAGCCCTCGACGTGCTCGGCCTCCTTCGTCAGGTAGGCCTGCGGGATGAACATCGGGAAGTACGCGTTCTGGGCGCCCGACTCCTTGATGCGGGCGTCCATCTCCTGCTGCATCCGCTCCCACAGCCCGTAGCCGTACGGTCGGATGACCATCGTGCCGCGCACTGGGCCGTTGTCGGCCAGTTCGGCCTTGTTGATCAGATCCTGGTACCAGCGGGGGAAGTCCTCCGCCTGGGGGGTGAGAACGGGAGCCTTTGCCATGGCGCGAATGGTACGGCGCCGGGCGCTGGATCCGTGAATCGGGTGGCGCACTCCTCTGGACGCGGGGGCGAATGGGGAGTTCTCTGGCAACGGGGGCAAGGGGGCGACAAGGAATCAGGAGCGCTCTTTCGATGACACCGACGCCGACGCCGACACTCGCCGCCCGGGACTGGGCGGAGATCCAGGAGCGGATGCTCGTACCGCTGTACGAGGCGGTCTTCGACCGGCTGGAGATCGGGCCGGGCGACCGGCTGCTCGGCCTGGACTGCGGGGCCGGGCTGGCCCTGCTGCTGGCCGAGGGGCGGGGAGCCGCCACCACGGGCGTGGAGGCTGACCCGTCCCGGCGGGCGCTGGCGCGCGAACGGCTGCTGGAGGTGGGGGTGACCCCGCCGGCGGGCGTCCTGCCGTACGACGTGCTGCTCGGCTTCTCGACCTCCCCCACGACCCTGGCAGCGGCCCTGCCGGCCGTCCGGCGCGGCGGGGCGGTGGTCCTGGCCGGGTGGGGCCCGGCGGAGCGCTGCACCGTGCCTGCGGTGCACGGCTGCGGGCCGGTCACGCAGGACCTGGACGCGCTGGTGGCGGAAGCCGGGCTGGTCCCGGACGGGTCGGGGCGGGTGTTCTGCCCCTTCGGGTACGCCGACGCGGACAGCGCGGTCCGCGGCCTGCTCTCGACCGGCCTGTACGACCGTTCGTGCGACCCGGCGCAGGTCGAAAAGGAGCTGGCCGAGGCGCTCCACCCCTACGAGCGGGCCGACGGCGCCGTCTGGCTGCCGAACATCTTCCGCTACGTGATCGCCCGCGTGCCCTGACGCGCGCGGTGGCGGCCCCTGCCAGGGGCCGCCGGCGTCACTTCGCCAGGCGGGGGATGCCGGCCGCGGCGTACGCGGCGGGCTCGTCCAGCGTCTCGTTCGCCAGCAGCGCCTCGGCGAGGGCGTCGAGTTTCGGCCGGTGTTCGCGCAGCAGGCGGCAGGCCTCCACGTAGCACTCGTCCACGATCCGCCGCATCTCGTGGTCCACCGCGTCCAGCGTGGCCGGGGCCGCCACCAGGCCGTACGGGCTCTGCGGGTCCGACGGGATCGCGGTGAGCCTGCCGATGCGCTCGCTCATGCCCCACCGGCCGACCATGCCGCGGACGATGCCGGTGACCTGTTCCAGGTCGTTCTCGGACCCCGTGGTGACGACGTCGTACACGGTGTGCTCGGCCGCCATGCCGCCCAGGGCCCCGATGATCCGGCCGCGCAGGTACTCCTCGGTGTAGGCGTAGCGGTCGGCCTCCGGGGTGGACAGGGTGACGCCGAGCGCCCGGCCGCGCGGGACGATCGTGATCTTGCGGACCGGGTCGGCACCCGGCTGGAGCATGCCGAGCAGGGCGTGCCCGCTCTCGTGGTACGCGGTGCGCCGACGCTCCTCCTCGGGCATGACGAGCGCCCGCTCCGCGCCCAGCTGCACCTTCTCCAGGGCCTCGGACAGATCGGCCCGGGTGACCGTCTCCCGCCCCCGCTTGACGGCCAGCAGCGCGGCCTCGTTGGCGAGGTTGGATAGCTCGGCGCCGGTCATGCCGGGCGTGATGGCGGCCACGTGCCCCAGGTCCACGTCCGGGGCGAGCGGGATCTCGCGGGTGTGGATCCGCAGGATCGCCTCGCGGCCCCTCTTGTCGGGCGGGGAGACCGTCACGGTGCGGTCGAAGCGGCCGGGGCGGGTGAGGGCCGGGTCCAGGACGTCGGCCCGGTTGGTCGCGGCGATCACGACCACGCCCTCGGAGCCGGAGAAGCCGTCCATCTCGGTCAGGATCTGGTTGAGGGTCTGCTCGCGCTCGTCGTGGCCGCCGAGGCCGCCGCCGGCGCCCCGGGCCCGGCCGATGGTGTCGATCTCGTCGATGAAGATGATCGCGGGCGCGACCTTGCGCGCCTCCGCGAACAGCTCCCGGACCCGGGAGGCGCCGACCCCGACGATCATCTCGATGAACTCGGAGGCCGACGCGGAGAAGAACGGCACGCCCGCCTCGCCGGCGACCGCGCGCGCCAGCAAGGTCTTGCCCGTGCCGGGCAGGCCCGAGAGGAGGACGCCGCCGGGCATCCGGGCGCCCATCCGGCGGTACCGCTGCGGGTCCTTGAGGAAGTCGACGACGTCGTTCAGCTCACCCGCTACCTCGTCGATGCCCGCCACGTCCTCGAAGGTGGTGCGCTTCGCGCCCTCCTCCAGCTCCACGGGCCGGGGCGGCGTCTTTCGGCCCAGCGCGCCGAGGCCGCCGCCCATCGCCGAGCCCATCCGGCGGGCGATGAACACCCACAGCAGGATCAGCAGCAGCATCGGGGCGAGCGAGAGGAGCAGGTTGGCCAGGAAGCTGCGCTGCACGACCACCGGGGAGGCCGTCACGTTCACGTTCTGCTTGGTGAGGTTGGCCCACAGGTCGTCCTCGGCGAAGGCGGGCCGCTGGGTGACGAACTTCGTGTAGTCGCCCTTGTCCTCGCCGCCGTCCTCCGGCAGCTGCTGCTTCGCCTTGAGCTCGCCCTGGATGGCGTCGCCCTTGGAGTAGATCTTCGAGACGTTCCCGGCCGCGACCTGCTTGCTGAACTCGGTGTACGAGATCGTCGGCTCGTCGCCCTCGTTGAAGAACGACAGCACCAGGTTGGTCACCAGGAAGACGACCAGGGCGGCGAGGATCAGCCCGCGCCAGCCGCCGGGCATCCGCTTCCTCGGCGGCGGGGTGGGCGGCGCGCCCTCGGACCGCCAGGGGGTGTCGGCCCGGTCGCGGGGCGGAGCGGGGGTGGGGCTGGGCACCGTGGCCTCCTTACTGCGTCCCCCCGGCCGACCATAAGGGATATTCCGGACCACGGCTTCCGGACGTCCGCGGCGGCCCCGGACGCGCACGGGCCCCGACCGCATCCCGCGGCCGGGGCCCGTGCGCAAGGCTCAGCGCCTCCCCGTGAACCGGTCCACGACGTGGTTCACGGACTACTTCATGAACTTCTTGAACTCGTCCGGCAGGTCGAAGTCCTGGCCCGACTGGCCGCCGGCCGGCAGGCCGAAGGGGCTGCCGGCGCCGGCCGGACCGCCCTGCGCGGCCTGCTCGCGGCGGGTGGCCGCCTCCAGCTCCTCCTGCTTGCGCTTCATCGGGTTGCCGCTCTTGCGCTTGCCCTTGGCCTGCTTGGGCTGCTTCTTCTGGCGGCCGGGGCCGCCGCCCATGCCCGGGATGCCCGGCATACCGGGCATCCCGCCGCCCTGGGCCATGCGGGACATCATCTTGCGGGCGTCGAAGAACCGCTCCACGAGGTTCTTGACCGCGCTGACCTCGACACCGGAGCCCTTGGCGATACGGGCGCGGCGCGAGCCGTTGATGATCGTCGGGTCCTGGCGCTCGGCCGGGGTCATCGACTTGATGATCGCGGCGGTGCGGTCGACGTCGCGCTCGTCGATGTTGTTGATCTGGTCCTTGATCTGGCCCATGCCCGGCAACATGCCGAGGAGCTTGGAGATGGAGCCCATCTTGCGGACCTGCTCCATCTGGGCCAGGAAGTCGTCGAGCGTGAACTCCTTCGGCCCCTTGGCGAGCTTGGCCGCCATCTTCTCGGCCTCGGCCTGCGAGAAGGTCTTCTCGGCCTGCTCGATGAGGGTGAGCATGTCACCCATGTCGAGGATCCGGCCCGCCATGCGGTCGGGGTGGAAGGCGTCGAAGTCGTCGAGCTTCTCGCCGTTCGAGGCGAACATGATCTGCTTGCCGGTGACGTGCGCGATGGAGAGCGCGGCACCACCGCGGGCGTCGCCGTCGAGCTTGGACAGCACGACGCCGTCGAAGCCGACGCCGTCGCGGAAGGCCTCGGCGGTGTTGACCGCGTCCTGACCGATCATCGCGTCGACGACGAAGAGGATCTCGTCGGGGTTGATCACGTCCCTGATGTCCGCGGCCTGCTGCATCATCTCGGCGTCGATGCCGAGGCGGCCGGCGGTGTCCACGATGACGATGTCGTGGACCTTGGTCTTCGCGTACTCGATGGAGTCCTTGGCCACCTGGACGGGGTCGCCGACACCGTTGCCCGGCTGCGGCGCGTAGACGGCCACCCCGGCCCGCTCGGCGACGACGCTGAGCTGGTTGACGGCGTTCGGGCGCTGGAGGTCGCAGGCGACGAGCAGCGGGCTGTGGCCCTGCCCCTTGAGCCAGAGGCCGAGCTTTCCGGCGAGGGTGGTCTTACCGGCACCCTGGAGACCCGCGAGCATGATCACGGTCGGGGCGGTCTTGGCGAACCGCAGGCGGCGGGTCTCGCCACCGAGGATCGAGACCAGCTCCTCGTTGACGATCTTGAGCACCATTTGGCTCGGATTCAGCGCCTTGGAGACCTCGGTCCCCAGCGCCCTTTCCTTGACGTTCTTGATGAACGACCGGACCACGGGGAGGGCGACGTCCGCTTCGAGAAGCGCGATACGAATCTCCCTGGCCGCGGAGTCGACGTCCGCCTCGGACAGGCGCCCCTTGCCTCGCAGGGTCTTGAAAGTACTCGCCAGGCGGTCGGAGAGAGTATCGAACACGGCGCTCGCTGGTCCTTGGGGTCGGGGACGTTGAGAATCGCCCTCCAGGGTATCCGCCCGCGCGGACGAATAGGCCCCGCCTGTCGGATGGGGCAGGCGGGGACCCTTGGGCCCCCGCCCTCGTGGGGAGCAAATCCGCGAGGCCGTCACCCCGGACGACATCCTCGGGTCATCCCCCGCAGACGCGGGGAGCAGTCCTCGCTGATCTTCAGGGCGTGCCGTCCCGGTGGGCCGTCCCCGCTGGCGAGAGGGTCGTGATCCGTGAACGAGCAGCCGCCCCGAAGGGTCACACCGAGCTGAGTGCCGACTCGACCGAAGCCGCCACGGTGGCCGCGTCGGCCGGGTCGAGGGGCTTGCCCTCGGCCGACGTGACGTACAGCGAGTCCACGGCGTTCGCACCCAGGGTCGAGACGTGCGCGCTGCGGACCCGCACGCCCGCCCCCTCCAGCGCCCGACCGATGCGGTGCAGCAGTCCGACCGCATCGGGCGCGCGCACCTCCAGGACCGTGGCCAGGGAGGAGACCTCCGGCACCACGGAGACCCGGGGCGGCGGCGGGACCACCCCGCGCCGCCGCGGGTACGCCGCCTCCCGGTCGGCGAGCTTCGCGGAGACGTCGAGGGAGCCGTCCAGGGCCCGGACCAGGTCGGTGCGGAGCCGGGCGGCCTCGGGCAGGGCGCCGTACTCGGCGGCCACCCGCCAGCGGAGCACGAGGACCTCGCCGAGGTGGTCGGGGAGGTCCAGCGCGCGCAGGTCGGCGGCGCGGACGGTGAGCCGGTGCAGGGCGAGGACCCCGGCCACCGCGGGCAGCACGCCCGGCTGGTCGGGGACGGCGACGGCCAGCTCCACTCCGACGGCGTCCTCCTCGTGCCGGGCGTGCAGCGCGAGGACGGGTTCCGCGGTGCGCAGGGCCTCCACCGCGAGCCGTTCCTCCTCGGCGGAGGGCGCCGGGTCGGGCTGCCCCGGTACGGGGGCCCCGCCGAGGACGGCCGTGACCCGCCGGACCAGGTCGGCGACCAGGGAGGCCCGCCAGGCCGACCAGGCGGCGGGGCCGGTGGCGAGTGCGTCGGCCTCGGTGAGGGCGTGGAGGAGTTCCAGCGTGCCGGAGGTGCCGACGGCCTCGGCGACGGAGCGGACCGTGGCGGGGTCGTCGAGGTCGCGCCGGGTGGCGGTCTCGGCGAGCAGCAGGTGGTGGCGGACCAGGGTGGCCAGGACGTCGGCGTCGGCCGGGTCGAAGCCGACGCGTACGGCCGTGTCGCGGGCGATGGTCTCGCCGACGACGGAGTGGTCGCCGGGCCAGCCCTTGCCGATGTCGTGGAGCAGGGCCGCCATCAGCAGCAGGTCGGGGCGGCCGACGCGGCGGGTCATGGCGGAGGCGCGGACGGCGGTCTCCACGAGGTGCCGGTCGACGGTCCAGGTGTGGACGGGGTTGCGCTGGGGGCGGCAGCGGACCCGTTCCCAGTCGGGCAGGAGCGTGGAGACGATGCCCTCGGCCTCCAGGGCCTCCCAGACCCCGATGGTGGGCTCCCCCGCCCCCAGCAGGGTGAGGAGCTGTTCGCGGGCCTCCGCGGGCCAGGGCGTCGGCAGGGGGCGGCTCTGGGCGGCGAGGCGGCGGACGGCGTGCGGTGAGACGGGCAGCCCGGCCTGGGCGGCGGCAGCGCCGAGGCGCAGTGCGAGGACCGGGTCCCGTTCGGGGCGGGCGGCCCGGGCGAGTACGGCTTCGCCGTCGGACTCGACGACGCCCTCGGCGAGCGGGGCCCGTTCGGGGGTGGCGGCACGGGGGCCGAGGAGTCCGCGCAGTCGGGGCCGGGCGGCGCGGGCGCGCAGGACGCGGCCGACCTCGCGCCAGGTGACGTCGGTGGCGTAGGCGACGGTCCTGGCGGCCTCGTAGACCTCGCGGAGCAGCGCGTCCGCGTCGAGCAGTCCGAGGCGGGCGGCGACCTGGTCCTGTTCCTGGAGTGCGAGCCGGTCGCCGGAGCGTCCGGTGACGAGGTGGAGGGCGTCGCGGGCGTCGAGCAGGCGGCGGCGGGCGTCGGCGAGTCCCTCGCGGGGGGCGTCGGCGAGCCAGGAGGCGGCGACGGCGCGCAGGGCGGTGATGTCGCGGAGGCCGCCGCGGGCCTCTTTGAGGTCGGGTTCGAGGAGGAAGCGGAGTTCGCCGGCCCGGTCGGCCCGTTCGCGGCACATGGCGTGGAGCCGGGGCAGCCGTTTGGGGGCGTGGTTGCGCCAGTCGGCGAGGACGGAGGTGCGCAGGCCGGTGAGGAGGCCGAGGTCGCCGGCGACGGGGCGGGCGTCGAGCAGTCCGAGGTGGACCTTGAGGTCCTCGGCGGCGGTCTTGCGGGCCTCGCCGGGGGTGCGGACCGAGTGGTCCAGGGAGAGGCCGAGGTCCCAGACGGGGTACCAGATGCGGTCGGCGAGCCGGGCCAGGTCGGCGGGTGCGGCCTTGCCGTCGTGGAGCAGGAGCAGGTCGAGGTCGCTGCGGGGGGAGAGTTCGCCGCGCCCGTAGCCGCCGACGGCGACGAGGGCGGCGCCGCGTACGCCGGTCTCCCGCGCGGCGGTGGTGAACAGGGCGTTCAACCAGTCGTCGGTCAGCCCGGCCAGTGCGGAACGCCGCGACGGCCCGGACCGCGACTCCTCCTGGAGGAGTCGCAGCCGGGCCGCGGCGTAACCGCTGGGTCCCGGGTCGGAAGTGCCCGTGGTCTTTTCGACGCTCGTCACCCAGGGTCTCCCGTCGCCTAGAGCGCTTCGGCGCCGCGCTCGCCGGTGCGGACGCGGATGAGGGCGTCCACGGGGACGCTCCACACCTTGCCGTCACCGATCTTGCCGGTGCGGGCGCCCTTCACCAGGATTTCCATGACCGACTCGGCGTCGTCGTCCTCGACGACGACCTCGATGCGGATCTTGGGTACGAGGTCCACGGTGTACTCGGCACCGCGGTAGACCTCGGTGTGGCCGCGCTGGCGGCCGTAGCCGCTGGCCTCGGAGACGGTCAGGCCCTGCACTCCGTACCGCTGGAGGGCGTCCTTGATCTCGTCCAGCCGGTGCGGCTTGACGATCGCGGTGATCAGCTTCATGCGTCAACCTTCTTGCTCGCGGCGGCGGGGGCGGGGGTGGGGGCGGTGCTCCGGGTGGAGGTGCCGCCTCCGGC
Source organism: Streptomyces sp. NPDC059851 (assembly GCF_042732005.1). Classification (NCBI taxonomy): domain Bacteria; kingdom Bacillati; phylum Actinomycetota; class Actinomycetes; order Kitasatosporales; family Streptomycetaceae; genus Streptomyces; species Streptomyces sp. NPDC059851. The sequence goes on from NZ_JBHWJJ010000039.1 coordinate 28,875, forward strand.
CCCGCTGAAGTCGTAGGCGGTCTCGGCGTGCTCGACCTGGTCGATGCCGGAGACCTCGTCGTCCTCGGTGACCCGCATCCCCATCGTCCTGTCGAGGAGGAAGGCGAGCACGGCGGACGCGACGAGAGAGTAGGCGAGGACGGAGAAGACGCCCACGGCCTGCTTGCCCAGCTGTTCGAGGCCGCCGCCGTAGAAGAGGCCGGCCACGTCGGACTGGACTCCGCCGGTGGCGAAGAAGCCGACGAGGAGGGAGCCGACGATGCCGCCGACGAGGTGGACGCCCACGACGTCGAGGGAGTCGTCGTAGCCGAACTTGTACTTGAGGCCGACGGCCATGGCGCACAGCAGGCCGGCGATGGCGCCGATGGCGATCGCGCCGAGCGGGGAGCAGGAGCCGCCGGCGGGCGTGATGGCGACGAGGCCGGCGACCGCGCCGGAGGCGGCGCCGAGGGTGGTGAAGGAACCGTGGCGCAGCTTCTCGTAGGCGAGCCAGGCGAGCATGGCGGCGGCGGTGGCGACCTGGGTGTTGAGGAACATCACGGCGCCGACGCCGTCGTCGTTGCCGAGCCAGGATCCGGCGTTGAAGCCGAACCAACCGAACCAGAGCAGGCCGGCGCCGAGCATGACGAGGGGGAGGCTGTGCGGGCGCATCGGGTCCTTCTTGAAGCCGACGCGCTTGCCGATGACGAGGATGACGGCGAAGGCGGCGGCGCCCGCGTTGATGTGGACGGCGGTGCCGCCCGCGAAGTCGATCACGCCGAGCTCGAAGAGCCAGCCGCCGGGGGCCCAGACCCAGTGGGCGACGGGGAAGTAGACGACGGTCACCCACAGGGCGGTGAACAGGGCCCAGGCGCTGAACTTGACGCGGTCGGCGAGGGCGCCGCTGATCAGGGCGGGGGTGATGACGGCGAACATGAGCTGGAAGACGGCGAAGACGTAGACCGGGATGGTGTAGCCGTCCCACAGCTCGGTGATGCCGATGCCGCTGAGGCCGAGGTAGTCGGAGGACCAGCCGATGACTCCGCCGGTGTCGGCGCCGAAGGCGATGCTGAAGCCGTAGAGGACCCAGAGGACCGTGACGATCCCGAGGCTGATGAAACTCATCATCAGCATGTTGAGGCTGCTCTTGACGCGGACCATGCCGCCGTAGAAGAAGGCGAGTCCCGGGGTCATCAGCATGACCAGGGCGGAGCAGATGAGCATGAACCCGGTGTTCGCGGCGGAGAGCGTCGGGGCGTCTGCCGCGAGGGTCGTGATGGCTGATGCCATCGGCGTCTCCTCGTCGTCGGTACGTTCGCGTGCGGGCGATCGTGGAACGTGCAGCGGCGCAGGGCGTGGGCCGGGGGTGGGCCCGGTTCCTGAGGGCTGGCCGGTTAATGGCCATGAGATTCGCGCAGGCCGGTTTCCGGCGGCGCCGCTCGATGTTTCGCGCCCGTGACGAAGAGGTCGGACGTGTTACGCGTCCATGAACGGACGGTTCGGTGGAGCCGGCCGCGGCAGCACCCGGGAGTCCTGGCTGGGGGAGCCTGATCGGGCTTCACGGGGTGTCTGCCGCGGCCGGGGCCTCGGGGGGCGGCCGGGGTGGGGCCGTCAGACGGCCGCGGCGGCCTCGGGGAGGCGGGCGGCGAGGTGGTCGGTGAGCTGGACCACCTCGGCGACGTCGCCGTACTCACGGGCGGCGTTGTCGACGGTCTTCCGCAGCCGGGTGTTCACCCTTTCGGACCGGATCTTTCCGGCCACTTCGAGGGCGCGGTCGACGAGGACGGCGGCCTGCTCGGGCTCGCGCTGGAGCAGGTGCACCGTGGCCATGCCGATGAGGTTGAGGGCGTAGGAGCGCTGGTGCACGTCGTCCTTGCCGAAGAGTTCGACGGCCCGCTCCATGACGGGTTCGGCGAGGGAGGCGTACATGGGGCTGCGGCCGGCGACGTAGGCGAGGTCGCGGTAGGAGTGGGAGTTCTCGCCGTTGAGTTCGGCCTCGGTGAAGAAGCGGATCCAGTCGGGCTCGGGCTCGGCACCGAAGGCGATGTCCCCGAAGGTGTCCTCGGCCATGCGGACGGCCCGCTTGCAGCGGCTGGGCTGGCCCATGTTGGCGTAGGCGCGGGCCTCCATCGCATACAGCATGGCCTGGGTGCGGGGGCCGGCGCAGTCGCGGCTGCCGTACTGGGCGAGGTGGATGAGCTCCAGGGCGTCCTCGGGGCGGCCGAGGTGGATCATCTGGCGGCTCATGTTGGAGAGGATGTACGAGCCGAGCGGCTTGTCCCCGGCCTCCTTGGCGGCGTGCAGGGCGAGGACGAAGTACTTCTGCGCGGTGGGGTGCAGCCCGACGTCGTAGCTCATCCAGCCGGCGAGTTCGGCGAGCTCCGCGGCGACCTTGAACAGCCTTTTCATGACGGGGGCGGGGTGGGTCTCCTGGAGCAGGTCGGTGACCTCGTGCAGTTGGCCCACCACGGCCTTGCGGCGCAGTCCGCCACCGCACTGGGCGTCCCACTGCCGGAACATCACGGTGGTGGATTCGAGGAGGTCGAGTTCCGGTTCGGACAGCCGGGGCGGGCGGTGGCCGCTCAGCGCGCCGCCGGAGCCGGGCTCGCGGACGGCCGGGTCGGCGGCCGGTACCGGCACCAGCCAGCGCTGCATGGGTTCGATGAGGGCGGGGCCCGCGGAGAGGGTGAGGGAGGTCCCGAGGAAGCCGCGGCGGGCGAGCATCAGGTCGCTGCGGGAGAACTCGCCGAGCAGTTCGACGGTCTGCGGGCCGGCCCAGGGCAGGTCCACGCCGGAGACGGAGGGCGTCTGGTGGGCGGTGCGCAGGCCGAGCGACTCGATGGCGACGACGGAGCCGAACCGCTCGGAGAACAGCTCGGACAGGATGCGCGGGACGGGCTCGCGGGGCTGTTCGCCGTCGAGCCAGCGGCGCACCCGGGAGGTGTCCGTGCTGATGTGGTGGGCGCCCATCTGCCGGGCGCGCCGGTTCACCTGGCGGGCGAGCTCGCCCTTGGACCAGCCGCTGCGCACGAACCAGGAGGTCAGCTGTTCGTTGCGGGCGGCCGGGCCCGGGAGTTCTGGTTCTCCGCTCGTTCCGCTTGCGCCGTTGCCGCTCACTGGAACGCCCCCATCCGCTCAAGTCCGTTCTCACGAAACCCTGGCCGGGGCGGCGGGCGCCGCCGGGGACCTTCACAGGTCCTTCACCTCTTGCCTCCGGCATAACCACATTCGGGTCCGCCGTTCGGGTTCGTGCACCGAAAGTAATCCTACGATCACCCCCAGGGCGAGGCCGATCGTCGAAACGCCACCATTCGCCACCCCTTGGTTCGAAGAAGCCACCCGCCAGGCGCGATTCACTTGGCAGCGAGGCAAAAACGATCGGTTGGACGGGAGTGCGCTCGGGGCGCGCGCGGCGAGGAGTGCGCCGGGCGTACCGCCGGAAACCGGGCCCGGCCCGCATCCGCCGACGTCGTAACCACCGGCGCATCCAACCCGTTGGAGGGGGCATGGGCATGGGCTTCACGATCGGCGGCAGCCGCAGCACCAAGGAATTCCGCTCGGGCGCCCGGCGCCGCGGGCGGGCGTCGGAGTGCACGGCGGTGGCGGAGTACACCGGGCTGTGGGGCTGGGACGTGGTTCCCGGCGCCCGGGCCGCGGCGCCCGCCCGCAACTGCTCCTGCGGCCACGCCGCCTGCCCCGCACCGGGGGCGCATCCGCTGCCGCTGGCCCCCACGGTCAAGGCGGGCGCCACCCTGGACGAGGTCACGGCCACCTGGGGCGAGTACCCGGGCGCGGCGGTCCTGCTGCCCGTGGGACGCGGCTTCGACGTCATCGAGGTCTCGGAGGAGGCCGGGCGGCGGGCGCTGGTCCGGCTGGAACGGATGGGGCTGCCGCTCGGGCCGGTGACCGCGACCCCGGACGGCCGGGCCCAGTTCTTCGTGGCCCCCGGCGCGGCGGCCGAGCTGCCGCAGCTGCTGTACCGGATGGGCTGGGACGACGCCGACCTGGACCTGCGCGCCCTGGGGCAGGGCGCCTTCGTGACCGCCCCGCCGTCCGACCACGCCGGCCTCGGCCCGGTCGGCTGGCTGCGCCCGCCCGCGCTCGACTCGGCGGGCGACCCGCCGCAGGCCAGGCTGCTGCTCGGCACCCTCGCGTACATCTGCCACCGGCTGCGGCGGTAGCGCCCCCCACCGCCCAGGGGTCCCGCGGGCCGGCCCGCGGCGCACGTGCAGGCGCCCCCGCGTTCCGTGCGGAACGCGGGGGCGCGGCGTGCGTACGGGTCCGTACGGGCTCAGTCGCCGATCAGGGCGTCGACGAAGGCCTCCGGCTCGAAGGGTGCCAGGTCGTCCGGGCCCTCGCCGAGGCCGACGAGCTTGACCGGGACGCCGAGCTCGCGCTGCACGGCGACGACGATGCCGCCCTTGGCGGTGCCGTCGAGCTTGGTGAGCACGATGCCGGTGATGTCCACGACCTCGGCGAAGACGCGGGCCTGGGTGAGGCCGTTCTGTCCGGTGGTCGCGTCGAGGACGAGCAGGACCTCGTCCAGCGGGCCGTGCTTCTCCACGACGCGCTTGACCTTGCCGAGCTCGTCCATGAGACCGGTCTTGGTGTGCAGGCGGCCCGCGGTGTCGATGAGCACCACGTCGGCGCCCTCGGCGATGCCCTCCTTGACCGCGTCGAAGGCGATCGAGGCGGGGTCGCCGCCCTCGGGGCCGCGCACGGTGCGTGCGCCGACCCGCTCGCCCCAGGTCTGGAGCTGGTCCGCGGCGGCGGCGCGGAAGGTGTCGGCGGCGCCGAGCACGACACTGCGGCCGTCGGCGACGAGCACGCGGGCGAGCTTGCCGGTGGTGGTCGTCTTACCGGTGCCGTTGACGCCGACGACCATCACGACGCCGGGGGTGTCGGTGGCGCTCTCGGTCTTCACGACGCGGTCGAGGTCGGTGCCGATCAGGCTCAGCAGTTCCTCGCGCAGCAGGGCGCGCAGATCGGCCGGGGTGCGGGTGCCGAGGACCCGGACCCGCTCGCGGAGCCGGTCGACCAGCTCCTGTGTGGGGACGACGCCGACGTCGGCGACGAGGAGGGTCTCCTCGATCTCCTCCCAGGTGTCCTCGTCGAGGTGCTCGCGGGACAGCAGCGTGAGCAGCCCCTTGCCGAGGGAGTTCTGCGAGCGCGCGAGCCGTGCGCGGAGCCGGACCAGGCGGCCGGCTGTGGGCTCGGGCACCTCGATCTCGGGAGCGGGCGGAGCCTGGGCCGGGACGACCGGCGCCTCGGGGGCCGCAGGGGCAGCCGCCTCCGCCTCGGGGAGTACGACCTCCTCGATCGTGCGGCGCGGCTCTTCCGCCGTCGTGGCGGCGTCCTCCCCCACCTGCGGTTCGGCGGGCGGGGCAGTGATGGTCGGCGTGCTCGGCGGCGCCGGGGGCAGCTGCTTCTTCTTGCGGCTGCCGACCACGAGCCCGCCGGCCACGACGACCGCGACCAGGGCGATGAGTACAGCAATGATGAGGATGTCCATAACGAAACTCAGTATGCGCGACCGGGTCCCCGGGCCCGGGGCATCCCGGCTCGGGCCGCCGGGGGCGGAGGCTTGGTCCGGCCCGTCCCGCTCTCCGGCCATCCGCCGCGGTTTGTACCTTTCAGGCGGTAACGGCGATGATGGGTGACTCTCTGTACATCACCCCATCGGAGCACGTATGCCTGCCGAGTCCGCCGACGGCGCGATAGAGTCCCGCGGTCTGGAACCCGTACCCGACGACGAGCGCACCGGGCGGGTCCGGGAGCTGGTCCCCACCTGGGTCGCCGCCAACATCAGCGTGCTGCTGCTGACCATGGGCGCCGGGTTGGTGATCTTCAACGGGCTCAACATCTGGCAGGTGCTGGTCGTCGCGGTGACCGCGCCCGTCGTCTCGTACGGGCTCGTGGGCCTGATCTCGCTCGCCGGGCAGCGCGGCGGCGCGCCCGGCATGGCGCTGTCGCGGGCGGTGTTCGGGCAGCGGGGCAACCTCTTCCCCGGGGCGCTGATCTGGGTGGCCCGTTGGGGCTGGGAGACCATCAACGCGGTCAGCGGCGCGTTCGCCCTGCTGACGGTGCTGGACCTGCTGTTCGGCGTGGAGAAGAACACCGCCCTGATCGTGGTCACCCTGCTGCTCTTCGTCGGCTGCACCTTCCTGGTCTCCGGGCTCGGGATCAGCGCGCTGCGCACGTGCTCGACCTGGTCGACGTACCTGTTCGGGGCGTTCAGCCTGCTGGTGCTGGGCTGGCTGGTCGCCGGGACCGACTGGTCCGCGGTGTTCGGCAAGCCGGCCGGCTCCACCGCGATGATGGTCGCGGGCATCGGCACCATCGCCGCCGGCGGTATCAGCTGGGTGCCGTCCGGCCCGGACTTCACCCGCTACCTGCCGCGTACGGCGTCCGCCCCGGGGGTGGTCGGCGCCACCGTCGGCGGTGCGGCCGTCGTCGTCATCCCGATGGTCCTGATGGGCGCGGTCATGGCGGTCGGGACACCGGACCTGGCCTCCGCGCAGGACCCCGTCTCCTTCATCGGCCGGCTGCTTCCCGCCTGGATCGCGGTCCCGTACCTGCTGATCGCGCTCGTCGGCATGCTGCTGATCAACTCGATGTCGATGTACTCCGCCGGGTTCACCGCGCAGACCCTCGGCATCAAGGTGTCGCGGGCGGCCGCGGTCAGCGTCAACGCGGGCATCAGCCTGGTCTTCGGCTTCCTGCTGATGGTCGTCGCCACCGGCTTCTTCAGCTCGTTCATCTCCTTCCTGACGCTGCTCGCGGTGGCCTTCTCCGCGTGGATCGGCGTCTTCGGCGTGGACATGCTGCGCCGGAGGTCCTACGACGGCGCAGCGCTGCTGGACACCTCGCGCACCAGCGCCTACTGGTACCGGGGCGGGTACGCCTGGCAGGCCATGGTCGCGTGGGGCGCGGCCCTCGTGGTGGGCCTGCTCTTCACCCGGGTCGACTGGTTCGCGGGGCCGCTCGCCGGTACCTGGATCGGCGCGAACGGCCTGGGCTGGGCGGCCGGCATCCTCACCTCCGGCGCGCTGTACGCCGTTCTGCCGGGCACGGCGCGTACGGAGCCGGCGGACGCGGAGGGCGGGCGGCCGGGAGGGGCCTCCGGGCGGCCCGAGCACGCCGCGTCCGCCTCTGGCTGACGCACCCCTGTCCAACTGACGACCGGTCAGCTAACGTCCCCCTCCGCCCGCCCACCCGCACCCGGCGAAGGGGGACCCTCCTCATGCCCGTCACCGTGGCCCGGTTCAACCTCGTCGACCCGCACGGCACCCCCGAGAGCCTGTCGGCCCGCTACCGGGCCGCCCTGGAGATGGCGAAGTACGCGGACGACCACGGCGTCGACACCGTCCAGACCGAGGAGCACCACGGCACGGACAACAACTGGCTGCCCTCGCCGTTCGCGTTCGCGGGTGCGGTCCTCGGCGCCACCCGGCGGATCTCCGTCACCGTCTCGGCGGTCATCGGCCCGCTGCACGACCCGCTGGGGCTGGCCGAGGACATCGCCGTCCTGGACCTGCTGAGCGGCGGCCGGCTCGTGACGGTCGCGGGGATCGGCTACCGGCCCGAGGAGTACGAGCAGCACGGCGTCGACTGGGGTCGGCGCGGCCGGCTGCAGGACGAGCTGCTCGGGACGCTGCTCGCGGCGTGGACGGGCGAGCCGTTCACCTTCCGGGGCCGTACGGTGCGGGTGACCCCGGTGCCGTTCACCCGGCCGCACCCGCCGCTGCTGGTCGGAGGCAGCTCGCAGGCCGCGGCGCGGCGGGCGGCCCGCTTCGGGCTGCCGTTCTTCCCTAGCGCGCACCTGCCGGAGTTGGCGGAGTACTACGCGGCGAGGTTGGCGGAGTACGGCACGGAGGGCTTCTGCCTGATGCCGGCGGCCGAGACGCCGCTGCTGCACGTCGCCGAGGACCCGGACCGGGTGTGGGCCGAGTACGGCGGCTGCTTCCTCCACGAGGCGGACACGTACGCGTCCTGGCAGTCGAAGGACGTCCGCAGTGCCGTGCGGTCGCGGGCGCGGACGGTGGCGGAGCTGCGCGCGGAGGGCGTGTACCGGGTGCTGACCCCGCAGGAGGCGGTCGCGCACGCGCGCGCTGCGGGCGGGGCGGGGAACCTGGTGCTGCATCCGCTGTGCGGCGGGATGCCGCCGGACGAGGGGTGGCGCAGCCTGCACCTGCTGTGCGAACAGGTGTTGCCCCGGCTCAGGAGCTGAGCCCGGGGCAACACCCGTGCGAGAGGAGTGGGGGTTGTGTTGGCGGGGGTGGTTACCCCATCTCCTCCAACGCCTTGCCCTTGGTCTCCGGCACCCACTTGAGGATGAACGGGATCGAGAGCAGGGCGAAGCCGGTGTAGATCATGTAGGCGCCGGACAGGTTCCAGTCCGACAGGGTCGGGAAGGTGACGGTGACGAGCCAGTTGGCGACCCACTGGGCGGCGGCGGCGACGCCGAGCGCCGCGGCGCGGATCCGGTTGGGGAACATCTCGCCGAGGAGCACCCAGACCACCACGCCCCACGAGAGGGCGAAGAAGAGCACGAAGGAGTGCGCGGCCAGGAGGGCGACGGTGCCCTGGGTCTCCGGCATGGAGATCTCGCCGCCGACCTCGGTCTTGTACGAGAACGCCCAGGCGGCGACACCGAGGGAGAGGGCCATGCCGGCCGAGCCGATCAGGGCGAGCGGCTTGCGGCCGATCCGGTCGACGAAGACCATCGCGATCACGGTGCCGATGATGTTGATGATCGACGTGGTGAACGAGTAGAAGAACGAGCTGCTCGGGTCGATGCCGACGGACTGCCACAGCGAGGAGCTGTAGTAGAAGATCACGTTGATGCCGACGAGCTGCTGGAAGACCGACAGGCCGATGCCCACCCACACGATGGGCAGCAGGCCGAAGCGGCCGCCGAGGAGGTCCTTGAAGGTGGACTTGTGCTCGGAACGCATGGCACGGTCGATCTCGGCCACGCGCGCCTCGGTGTCGATGCCGGAGCCCTCCACCTCGGCGAGGACCTTCTTGGCCTGCTCGGTGCGGCCCACCGAGATCAAGAACCGCGGGGACTCGGGGATGACGAAGGACAGCAGGCCGTAGAGCACGGCCGGGATCACCATCACGCCGAGCATCCACTGCCAGGCTTCGAGCCCGCCGAGCTCGCCGCGCTGCTCGCCGCCCGCCATGTTGAGGATGCCCCAGTTGACGAGCTGGGAGACGGCGATGCCGATGACGATGGCGGCCTGCTGGAACGAGGCCAGCCGGCCCCGGTACGCCGCCGGGGAGACCTCGGCGATGTAGGCCGGGCCGATGACCGAGGCCATGCCGATGGCGAAGCCGCCGATGACCCGCCACACGGCGAGGTCCCACAGGGCGAACGGCAGGGCCGAGCCGATGGCGCTGGCGGCGAACAGGACCGACGCGATCTGCATGCACCGGATGCGGCCGATCCGGTCCGCGATCCGGCCCGCGGTTGCCGCGCCGATCGCGCAGCCGATCAGGGCGGCGGCGATCACCTGTGCCAGCGCCTCTGACCCGATGTCGAACCGGTCCCGGATCGCCTCGACGGCGCCGTTGATCACGGCGCTGTCGTAGCCGAAGAGGAAGCCGCCCATCGCGGCGGCGGCGGTGATGAAGACGACGTGCCCGAGGTGGTCGGGGTGGGCGGCGCGCCCGCTGCTCGGGGGCGGTGTCGGGGCTGCGCTCCTGCTGCTGCTCAAGGTGTGCTCCTGCGTGCCCGGCTGCGGTGGCGGGCGGGTGGGTGGGGTGGTACTTCCAGTGGCGCACAGCCGAAGATCCGGCACCACTCGAATGGACATGGCGGCGGAGCGAGCTTATGTGTTCAGTTCTTGAAGTCAATAGGGCGGGGGAACTCCAGCGACTGAGGGGGAGCGGCATGAAGGGCGGGGAGCCGTTGGGTGTGACATTCACTTCTTGAAGTGAAAGGGGGTCAGCGCAGCCGCTGGCTGATCACCTTGGAGACGCCGTCGCCCTGCATCGACACGCCGTAGAGGGCATCAGCGACCTCCATCGTCCGCTTCTGGTGCGTGATCACGATCAGCTGCGAGCTCTCCTGGAGCTCCTGCATGATCCGGATCAGCCGCTGGAGGTTGGTGTCGTCGAGGGCCGCTTCGACCTCGTCCATCACGTAGAACGGGCTCGGCCGGGCCTTGAAGATGGACACCAGCAGGGCGACGGCGGTCAGCGACCGCTCGCCGCCCGAGAGCAGCGACAGCCGCTTGACCTTCTTGCCCGGTGGCCGCGCCTCCACGTCGACTCCGGTGGTCAGCAGGTCGTCGGGGTCGGTGAGGACGAGCCGGCCCTCGCCACCGGGGAACAGCCGCGAGAAGACCCCCTCGAACTCCCGGGCGGTGTCCCGGTAGGCCTCGCCGAAGACCTGCTGGACCCGCTCGTCGACCTCCCGTACGACCTGGAGCAGGTCGGCGCGGGTCTTTCGGAGGTCCTCCAGCTGCTCGCTGAGGAACCGGTGGCGCTCCTCCAGCGCCGCGAACTCCTCCAGCGCGAGCGGGTTGACCTTGCCGAGCTGCTGGTAGGCGCGCTCGGCGGCCCTGAGCCGCTTCTCCTGCTGCGTCCGGACGTACGGCCCGGGGCGGTTGCGGGGGTGGTCGGGGTCGGCGGGGAGCTGTTCCCCCTCGGCGGGCGGGCTCGGCGGCACCGGCTGGTCGGGCCCGTACTCGGCGACGAGGGCCGCGGACTCGATCCCGAACTCCTCCGAGGCGCGGCCCTCCACCTGCTCGATGCGCAGCCGTTTCTCGGCCCCGAGGACCTCGCCGCGGTGGACGGAGTCGGTGAGCTTGTCCAGTTCGCCCTTGAGGTCGCGGCCGCGGTCGCGGGCCGCGGCGAGCTCCTGCTCGCGCAGCGCCTTGGCCCGCTCGGCGGCGGCGCGCTCGTGCTCGGCGCGGCCGAGGGAGGCGTCGAGGTGGGCGAGGAGCTGGCGGGCGCCGTCGGCGACGGCCCGGGCCACCTCGGCCTCGTACCGCAGCCGCCGGCGTCGGCGCTCGGCCCGGGCGCGGGCCTCGCGCTCGGCCCGGGCCCCGCGGTCGAGCGCATCGGCCCGCCCGGCCAGTCCCTTGACCCGCTCCTCGTGGGTACGCAGCTGGAGGCGGGCCTCCATCTCGGTCTGGCGGGCGTTGGCCCCGTCGGCGGCGAGGCGGTCGCGCACGGCGGTGTCCGGCTCCTCCTCCACCGGCAGCTCCTCGGCGGCGGCGAGCCGTTCGGCACACTCCTCCACCTCGGCCAGCGCCTGCTCCAGGGCGTCCTGCGCCTTGGCCGCCGCGGCCGCCGTGCGCTCGGCCTCGCCCGCGGCACCCTTGGCCTGCCCGGCGAGCCGCCCCAGCTGCTGGGCCACCCCGGCCCGGGCCTGCTCCGCGCTGCGGCGCCGGTCACCGGCCTCCTCGACGCGGGCGGCGAGCTCGCGGCGCAGCTCGCGGGCGGCCTCCTGGGCCTCACCGAGCTCCTTGCACTGCCGGTCCAGGCGGTCCAGCTCGGCGGCCGCCTCGTCGACGGCGGCCTGTACCTCGATCAGGCTGGGGGCGGCCGCGGAGCCGCCGTGCGCGTGGTGCGCGCCGAGCACGTCGCCGTCGAGGGTGACGGCCACCACCCCGGGGAGTGCCGCGACCAGCGCCTCGGCCTCCTCCAGGGTCCGGACGACGCGGTGGTCCCGCAGCACCCGCGCCACGGCCCGGACCAGCCCGGGGTCCCCGTGCACGAGATCCGGGACGGGCGTGCCGGTCACGCCCGGCGTTCCGCCGCCGGGGACGGCCCGGCCCGGCGCCGGGACTGCCCCGAATGCGGGCGAAGCGGACGGGGACGGGGACGGAAACGTGGCCGTCAGGTTCGAGGCCGGAGCCGGAGTCGGAGCCGGGTCGGATGCGGCCGGATCCGGGCCGGAGGCGGCGCAGTCCGGGTCGAAGGCTGCCGGGACCGGGGCCTGGTCGGGGTCGGCCGGGTCCCCGTCCGGTGTGATCAGGAAGGCCGCGCGGCCCGCGTCCGCCGCGCGCAGGTGCCGGATGGCCTCGGCGGCCGCGCCCGGCGAGGCCACGGCCACGGCGTCCGCCGCGGCGCCCAGGGCCGCCGCGACCGCGGCCTCGTGGCCCGGGGTCACCGTCAGCCGCTCCGCGGCCGGGCCGAGGAGCCCGGCCAGCCTCTCCTTCGCGGCGAGCACCGCCCCGGTGCCGTCCTTCCGGCGCAGCCCGAGCGCCAGCGCGTCCCGGCGGGCCGCGACCGCCGCCCGGGAGCGCTCGGCGGCCGTGGCCGCGTCCCGCGCCGCGGCCAGGGCCGTCTCCGCCGCCGCCAGCTCCGCCCGCGCGGCTTCGTACTCCCCGTCCGCATCCGGGTCGTCGAGCCCGCCGACCTGCTCGGCCAGCGCCTCGTACTCCGCCTGAGCGGCACCCGCCCGCAGCTCGGCCTCGTCGCGGGCCGCCACCAGCCGGTCGATCTCGGCCTGCGCCGCCCCGGCCCGGGACCGGGCCGCGCCCAGCCGACCCGTCAGCCGGGCCAGGGCCTCGCGCCGGTCGGCGACGGCCCGTGCCGCGTCCCGCAGCCTCCGCTCCTCGTCGGCGAGGGCCCGCTCCAGCTCGGCGCGGTGCTCGACCGTGTCCTCCAGGGCGCGGGAGGCCGCCTCCAGAGCCGCCGTCAGCTCCGCTTCCTGCTCGCGGATCCGGGCCGCCTCGCGCTCCATGTCCTCGGGGTCGCGGCCCCGCCGCTCCTCCTCGGCCGGAGCGGTGGCCGACTTGATCCGTGCCTCGGCCAGGGACGCCGTGCCGCGCACCCGTTCGGCCAGCTGCGACAGCTCGTACCAGGTCTGCTGCGCCCGCTGGAGCCGGGGCGCGAGCTGCCGCACCGTTTCCTCCAGCTCCGCCTCGCTCCGCAGCGCCGCGGCGAGCTGGGCCTCGGCAGCCTCCTTGCGCTCCTTCAGCGCCGTTTCGTCGGCGATCTCCGCCTCCAGGGCGGTGCGCAGCGTGACGAGGTCGTCGGCGAGCAGCCGCAGCCGGGCGTCGCGCAGGTCGGCCTGGATCACGGCCGCCCGCCGGGCCACCGCGGCCTGCCGCCCCAGTGGCTTGAGCTGGCGGCGCAGCTCGTCGGTGAGGTCCTGGACGCGCGCCAGGTTGGCCTGCATCGCGTCCAGCTTCCGCAGCGCCTTCTCCTTGCGCTTGCGGTGTTTGAGGACGCCGGCCGCCTCCTCGATGAAGGCGCGGCGGCCTCCCGGGTCGGCGTGCAGGACGGAGTCCAGCTGGCCCTGGCCGACGATGACGTGCATCTCGCGGCCGATGCCGGAGTCGGAGAGCAGTTCCTGGATGTCGAGCAGCCGGCAGGTGTCGCCGTTGATCTGGTACTCGCTGCTGCCGCCGCGGAACATGATCCGGGTGATGGTGACCTCGGCGTAGTCGATCGGCAGGGCGCCGTCGGAGTTGTCGATGGTCAGCGAGACCTCGGCGCGGCCGAGCGGGGGCCTCCCGGTCGTCCCGGCGAAGATGACGTCCTCCATCTTCCCGCCGCGCAGGGACTTGGCGCCCTGCTCCCCCATGACCCAGGACAGCGCGTCCACCACGTTGGACTTGCCGGAGCCGTTGGGGCCCACCACGCAGGTGATGCCGGGCTCGAAGCGCAGGGTCGTGGCGGACGCGAATGACTTGAATCCGCGGAGGGTCAGGGACTTGAGGTGCACGCCGCCGGACTCTACCTGTCGCTTTCGGTTTCACCCATGAAGGTGCAGGGCACAAGTGACCTCAAGGAAATTCGGTCCCGCAAAAGGAAGAAGGGACGCCGAAGCGTCCCTTGCAGATCGTGCGGGGCTGGAGTCGAGCGACGAGTGAGCGCGGATCAGGTGAGCGCAGGCTCCGCCTGGGGTACGTCGATGTCGATGCGGTCCAGCAGCGAGTCTCCGTGCTGAGCGGCGGCCGCGTTCAGCGCATCGTTTTCGGACTGAATCCGTACGAGCTCGGACTCGAGGTCCTGGACGCGCTGCTGAAGCCGTCGCATCTCGGCGAGGAGTCGCGGGTCGGAGCCGCCGACGTAACCGAGAAGCGCCTTTGCCATGATGGATGGTCCTCCACACTGAGTGACCGACCGAAGCGGTGTGGGTCGTGAGGGAATCGCACCCGCGGATGTCCGACAGCGACGGCCAGTCACTGGGCTTACTGCTCCATCACTGCCAAACAGCTCAGGTGCGCGGGGCTTCCAGCGTCTCACCAAAAAGTTTGACGGTCAACACGATCACGCCCCGTATCGGCGGGCCGCCGGCCCTCCCGAGGGACGTGGAGATCGTCCGCTCCTTCGAGCCTTCCACGGTTCCGCGCCGCCGGCAACGCTCCCCCGGCCACCGCCGGGTGACGCCTCCGGACGAACGTGCAGATCCGGCACGGTGTGCGAGGTGCGGAGATGTGATCAGTACATGATCATCCGAGCGCTCACCTGATCGCGAAGTCGTCGTAGCCGCCGCGCGGCGTCCCCCAGATTTCGGTCACCCCGTCGACCCTCCCGGGCGTGTCGGCGGAGCGGAGCCAATCGAGCAGCCGGTGGCAATTCTCACGTTGACCTTCGGCCACCACCTGCACTCGCCCGTCGTCGAGGTTGAGTGCGAAGCCGACGAGTCCGCCGATCTCCAGTGCATTGGCCCTGGTGAACCAGCGGAAGCCCACGCGCTGTACACGACCGCGCACCCAAGCGGTGAGCCGGACATCTTCGTTCATGCGTGAACGCTAACCGGGAGGGCGATCACCGGGGGCATCGCCCCCGGCCGCCGGGACGGTAAGGTCACGCAGCAACGAACTCACCCATTTGGGTGCACAAAGTATGATCTTGGACTTGTGAGGGAGGTAGGACCGATGGGACGTCACCGACTTCCCGCCGCGCCGCGCCGCGTCGACGGGCGCCGCACCGCCGTGCGCGCCGGCCTGCTGGGCGTGTCCGTGGCCGTGGTCCTGGCCACGGCGGCCGTCACCACCGGTGTGGTGCCGGTGGGCTCCTCCTTCCCGTACGTGGGGGTCACCGCGGCCGGCTCCGCCGCCGGCCGCACGGAGACGGAGCGCGTGAGCACCACCGGGGCCGGCACGCCGATCCGGCAGGGCGGACTCGCCAACCTGTCCGGTCGCGCCTCCTCCGCCCCCGACACGGCCGCGTCCGCCACGGGGTCACCGTCCGCCTCCCCCTCGCCGACGGCCTCAGCGAGCCCCTCCGGCTCCCCTTCGCCGTCCGCCTCTTCCTCCCCGGCGGCGGCTGCGGCCCCTGTTCCGGCTCCGGAGAAGAGCACCACCGCCCCGAAGGCGCCCGCTCCTGAGCCGGCCGCCCCGAAGCCGCCCGCTCCTGAGCCGGCAGCCCCGAAGGCGCCCGCTCCTGAGCCGGCCGCCCCGAAGCCGGCCGCACCCGAAGCGGCCGCGCCGAAGCCCGCCGCCCCGAAGCCCGCCGCCCCGAAGCCCGCCGCGCCCAAGCCCGCCGCGCCGAAGCCTCCGGCCCCCGCGCCCGTACCCGTACCCGACGACGGCCACTCCGCCGAGGAGGCCGCGGTGGTGGCCCTGGTGAACGAGGTGCGTGGCCAGGCCGGCTGCGGTCCGGTGCGGGCCAACCCTCCGCTCGCGGCGCTGGCCGGGGCCTTCAGCAAGGACATGGCCGTCCGCGGCTTCTTCGACCACACCGACCCCGACGGCAACAGTCCGTGGGACCGGGCCGTGAACGCGGGGATCTCCGGCCTCGGCGGCGAGAACATAGCCCGCGGCCAGGGCGACGCCCGGGCCGTGATGAACGCCTGGATGAACAGCCCCGGTCACAAGGCCAACATCCTCAACTGCGAGTTCCGCACCCTCGGGGTGGGCGTCCACGTCGCCGCCGGCGGCCCCTGGTGGACCCAGGAGTTCGGCCACTAGGCGGATACGGACCCGGGAGTCGGACGCTTACCGGACGAAAGCGCAACCTGTCCGCAAGCGCTGTGCGCGGCTAAGCTGGCCGCATGGAGACGACAGCACCGCCGTTCGACGCGTTCGCCCGGGGCTGCCCGTCCCGGGAGACCCTGGAGCACGTCACCGGACGCTGGGGCAGCCTCACCGTGGGCGCCCTGCGCGACGGCTCCTGCCGTTTCAACGAGCTGCGCCGCAAGGTGGACGGCGTCAGCGAGAAGATGCTGTCGCAGACCCTCCAGGCGCTGGAGCGCGACGGCATCGTCCACCGCGAGGCCCAGCCGACCAACCCGCCGCGCGTCGACTACGAGTTGACCCCGCTCGGCATCGAGGTCGCCGACCGGCTGCTCGCCCTCATCCACTTCCTGGAGGGCGGCATGCCCCAGGTGCTGGCCGCGCGGGAGTCCTACGACGCCAGGCGCGGCGGCCGCTGACAGCGCGGGCAGAAGTAGCTGGACCGGTTCATCCAGGGGCGGCGTCGTATCGCGGCGCCGCAGCGCCTGCAGGGCTCGTCCTCGCGCCCGTAGGCGTCGAGCGAGCGGTCGAAGTAGCCCGACTCGCCGTTCACGTTGACGTAGAGGCTGTCGAAGCTGGTGCCGCCGACCGCGAGGGCCGCGTTCATCACGTCCCGGACGTGGCCGAGGAGTTCGGTGCTCCGCGGGCGGGTGAGGGCGGAGGTCGGGCGCTCGTAGTGCAGCCGGGACCGCCACAGCGCCTCGTCGGCGTAGATGTTGCCGACCCCGCTGATCAGGGACTGGTCGAGCAGGGCCCGCTTGACCGTGGTCCGCTTGGCCCGCAGCGCGCGGTGGTAGGCGTCCTCGTCGAAGAGCGGGTCCAGCGGGTCCCGGGCGATGTGCGCGATGACGTCGGGCAGCCCGTCGGCCGAGGTGTCGTGGAGCGAAAGCCCGCCGAAGGTGCGCTGGTCGATGAAGCGGAGCTCGGTGCCCGCGTCGTCCTTGAACCGGAGGCGGATGCGCAGGTGCTTCTCGTCGGGGGCGTCCTCGGGCTGCACCAGCAGCTGCCCGCTCATGCCGAGGTGACCGAGGACGGACAGGTCCCGCCCCTCCAGGGGCAGCCACAGGTACTTCCCGCGCCGCTGCGGCACCCCGATGGTCCGGCCGGCGAGCCGCGCCGCGAAGTCGACCGCGCCCGCCGGGTGCCGGCGCACGGCACGCGGGTGCAACACCTCTACGGCGTCGACGGTCCGTCCGGCCACCCAGCGCTCCAAGCCCCGCCGCACCACTTCGACCTCGGGCAGCTCGGGCACGGTGTTCCTCCGGTGGGGTACGGCTCTTCAGGGCTCCGCCAGCGAGCCTACCGGCCCGCCGTCCGCGGGCGGCGCCCTCCCCTCGAACGCAGGAACCGCCCGCCCCTGCGCGGGCAGGGACGGGCGGGAGGATCCGCGGGGGATCGGAAGGAAGGGTCAGGCCTTCGACGCCGGATCGGCAGGGGTCGGCGACCCGCCGTCCCCGGCTGGTGCGCCGTCGGAGGCAGCGGCTTGCGCCTTCCGCTCGTCCGCCGCGGCACGGATCCCGCGCCACGCGGACTCCGCCGCCTGCTGTTCCGCTTCCTTCTTGCTGCGGCCGGTGCCGGTGCCGTACGAGACACCACCGACGCGGGCGGCAGCGGTGAAGGTCTTCTCGTGGTCCGGACCGGTCTCGGTGACCAGGTACTCGGGCACGCCAAGGCCTTCGGCGGCAGTCAGCTCCTGGAGGCTGGTCTTCCAGTCCAGGCCGGCCCCGAGGTTCGAGGACTTCTCGATCAGCGGGTCGAAGAGCCGGTGCACCAGCTCCGAGGCCGCGTCGAGGCCCTTGTCCAGGTAGACCGCGCCGATCACCGCTTCGAGGGTGTCGGCGAGGATGGAGGCCTTGTCCCGGCCACCGGTGCCCTCTTCGCCCCGGCCGAGCCGGATGAAGGAGCCGAGGTCGAGGCCGCGTCCCACTTCCGCCAGAGCACGCGAGTTGACCACCGCGGCCCGCAGTTTGGCCAGCTGGCCCTCCGGCAGGTCGGGGTGGGTGTTGTACAGCGTGTCCGTGACCACCAGGCCGAGGACGGAGTCTCCGAGGAACTCCAGGCGCTCGTTCGTGGGCAGGCCGCCGTTCTCGTACGCGTACGAGCGGTGGGTCAGTGCACGCACCAGAAGGGCGGACTCGAGTCGATACCCGAGCCGCCCTTCCAGAAGCGTGTGGGACGAGGCCGCGTTCTTACTGTCTGCCTGCTCTTCAGCGTTGGACAGCTCAGACATTGCGCCTCTCACCAGCCGCTCAGACCTCGAGGACCTGGCGCTTGTTGTAGGTGCCGCAGCTCGGGCACGCGATGTGCTGCTGCTTCGGCTCCTGGCAACGCTCACACGAAACCAGGGTGGGGACCGCAGCCTTCCACTGCGACCGGCGGTGGCGCGTGTTGCTGCGCGACATCTTCCGCTTCGGAACAGCCACGGCTACTTCTCCTGCTTCTCGGCGGCGCTCTGAACGTCGTCAGATGCAGTGCCGCTCATGTTGTCCTTCTCGCCGTCCTGATCGGTCACGACGAGTTCCTGCAAAGCCGCCCAACGGATGTCGACGGCGTCGTGGTGGTGCTCCGGGTCCTCGTTCAGGCTGGCCCCGCACTGCGGGCACAGTCCGAGACAGTCCTCCCGGCACACCGGCTGCAGCGGCAGTGCGAGCACCACCGCGTCGCGCAGCACGGGTTCGAGGTCGAACAAGCCGTCCTCAAGGTAGAGCGTGTCCTCGTCGTCCTCGGCGTCGTCGGCCGGCTCCGCCTTGGGGCGGCCCCGGTCGTCGGCGTCAGGGTACGAGAACATCTCCTGGAAGTCCGCGTCGATCTCGCGAGCGACGGGCTCCAGACACCTTACGCACTCCCCCTCGGCCGATGCACGGACGGTGCCTGTGACGAGCACCCCTTCCATGACCGACTCCAGACGGAGTTCCAGCTCCAGCGGGGCACCTTCCGGCACTCCGATGACACCGGCGATACCGAGGTCCGCCGGGGCCGCGATCTCGCGGGACAGCCGCTGCATGGCACCAGGACGCCGACCCAGCTCGTGCGTGTCGAACACGAGGGGGTTGCGGTGGTCGAGGCGGGTGTTCAGGGCCGTTCCTGCTTTCACAGATCGCTGAAGATCAAGAATTCCGCCGCTCAAGGGCAGCATGGATCGCGACGCATACGCGCGACCGAACAGCCAGGATACCCGGCGCTCCGCCGTGAGCCCAATCCGGGTTCAGCGGCCCTGTTCGTACCCGCGCAGCTGCTCCAGGTTGATCATGCTCGTGTCGAAGAAGCTCGTCTCGTCGAGGGCGCCCTGCTGCGGGCGCCCCGCCCCCTGCTGCCCGTAGACCGCGTACGGGTCCGACTGCCCGCCGTAGACCGCCGCGTAGGGGTCCGGCTGGGCCGGGGCCTGCTGCTGGTACCCGTACGGGTCCCCGTAGGCGGGCGCGGCGTGAGCCGCTCCGTTGGAGCCGCCGTCAGCACCGGGATAGCCGGGCTGCTGCCCGTAGCCGTAGGCGTCGTACGCGGGCTCCGCCACGGCCTGCGCCGGGATCGCGGGGGCCGCTGCGTGGAGGGGCTGCGCCGGCTCGGCCAGGCCCGCCAGGAAGTCCGCGTCGCTCGCCGCCCGGGACTGCGGCGCACCGGCGGCGTCCTGTGCGGCGATGTGGGCGCCCAGGTCGTCCGTGGGCACCCGGCCCAGGAGCTTCTGCCGGCCGCGGCCGACCGCCTCCAGGGTCTTGGTCAGCACCGCCTCGAAGGTCGCCAGCTTGGTGTCCACGTACGCGTCCGCCTGCCGGCGCTGGGTCTCGGGGTCGGCGCTGGGCTCGGGGGCGTCCGCGTCCGGGTAGCCGTGCTCGTCCAGCCCGGGCCCGCGGCCCAGCAGCTTCTCGCGGCCCCGGTCCACCGAGCCGATGGTCTTGGTGAGCACGACCTCGAAGTTCGCGAGCTTGCTGTCGACGTAGTCGTCGGCCTGCGCCCGGACCTCCGCGGCCTCCCGGTGCGCCTCGGCCAGGATCCGGTCCGCCTCGTCCCGGGAGCGGCGCGCGACCTCGGTGTCGGAGATCAGCGTGCCGCGCTGGACGTGCGCGGACTCGATGATCCGCTCCGCCTCGCGCCGGGCCTCCTCCACCATCTGTTCCCGGCCGCCGAGGAGCTCCTGGGCCTGCGCCAGCGAGCCGGGCAGCGCTTGGCGCACCTCGTCGAGGAGGGCGAGCAGCTCGGCCCGGTTGATGACGCAGGAGGCCGACATGGGCATGGAGCGGGCGCCGCCGACGGCCGCGACGATCTCGTCGAGCTTCTTCTGCACGTCCATGGGGGCTCGCACTTCCTCGGCCTCGGGGCCGGTTCCCGAGACGGACGGGACGACTGTAAGCCCACGGGGGCGGCGGCGGACACAGGCCGACGCCCCGCCAACCGGTCAGCGCTCGGCGAGCCGTGCGGTCAGTGCCGCGTGCACGTGCGGCGGCAGCAGGTGGGAGACGTCGCCGCCCCAGGCCGCGACCTCCTTGACCAGGGAGGAGGACAGGAAGCTGTAGGTGGGGTTGGTGGGCACGAACAGCGTCTCGACGCCCGAGAGCCCCATGTTCATCTGCGCCATCTGCAGCTCGTAGTCGAAGTCGCTGACGGCGCGCAGCCCCTTGACGATGGCGGGGATGTCGCGCTGCTTGCAGAAGTCGACGAGCAGTCCGTGGAAGGACTCCACCTCGACGTTGCCGTAATCCGCGGTCGCCTCGCGGATCAGCTCGATCCGCTCCTCGACGGTGAACAGCCCCTTCTTGGACTGGTTGATCATGACGGCGACGTGGACGACGTCGTACAGCCGGGACGCCCGGCCGATGATGTCGAGGTGTCCGTTGGTGATGGGGTCGAAGGACCCCGGACAGACGGCGCGACGCAACTTGGTCCCCTTGCTCTCCGGAGCGGTCATCATGACTCTTCGCTGGTGAAGGCGGCGCGGCCGTACCAAAGGGTGCCTTCGCCGTACTTGCGGGAGCGGAGCGGCTCGAATCCCTCGGGCCACGGGAACGCACCGCTCCTCGTGCCGCGCTCCACGGTGACGAGCGCGTCCTCCGTGAGCCAGCCATTGGCGCGGAGTGTGAGCAGGATCTCGCCAAGATCGGCGTGGGTGACGGCGTACGGCGGGTCCAGGAAGACCACGTCGTACGGTTCCGCGCCGGCGGGAACGGCAACGATCTGCTCCGCCCTGCCCGCCCGGAACTCCGCTCCGGGCAGTCCCAGCGCCTTGATGTTGTCCCGGATCGCCTTGGCGGCCTTGGCGTCGGCCTCGACGAGCAGGGCGTGCCCCGCGCCCCGGGAGAGGGCCTCCAGGCCGACGGCGCCGGAGCCGGCGTACAGGTCGAGCACCCGCGCCCCCTCGACGCCGTGCAGCGACTCCCAGGTGGAGAAGAGGCCTTCGCGCATCCGGTCCGAGGTCGGCCGGGTACCGGTGCCGGGGGGCACGGCCAGCCGTCGCCCGCCGGCGGTGCCGGCGATCACGCGGGTCATCTGGGGTCCTTCACTACGGCGATCACAGCGTCTCCACGATATGCCGTGCCTCCCGGCACTTCCGCCCGGCCCTCGCCCGGCTCCGGTCAGCCCTTCTCCAGGTACTGCTCCCGCTCGGCGTCCAGCAGCGCCTCCAGGGCGCCCCGGAGGCCCGGGAGCCCCTCCAGCTCCGGGTCGTCGGCGACCACGCGGGTGGCCTCCTCCCGGGCCTGGGCGATGACCTCCTCGTCCTCGATGACCGCGAGCATCCTCAGCGAGGACCGCACGCCCGACTGGGCCTGGCCGAGCACGTCGCCCTCCCGTCGCTGTTCGAGGTCGATCCGGGAGAGTTCGAAGCCGTCGAGCGTGGCGGCGACGGCGGCCAGCCGGGCCCGGGCGGGGCTGGCCTCGTGCATCTCGCTGACCAGCAGGCACAGACCGGGCGCGGAGCCGCGGCCGACGCGGCCGCGGAGCTGGTGGAGCTGGGAGACGCCGAACCGGTCCGCGTCCATGATCACCATGACGGTGGAGTTGGGGACGTTCACGCCGACCTCGATGACGGTGGTGGCGACCAGCACCTGGACCTCGCCGGCGGCGAACCTCCGCATGACGTCGTCCTTGTCGGCGGGGTCCATCCGGCCGTGCAGCACCTCGACGGACAGCCCGGCCAGGGGCCCGCGGGCCAGCTGCTCGGCGATCTCCAGGACGGCCAGCGGCGGGCGCTTCTCGCTCTCGTCCTCCGGGGACGGCTTCTTCTTGCGCTGGTCGGCCTGGTCGATGTCGTCGCCGATGCGGGGGCAGACCACGTACGCCTGGTGGCCGGCCTCGACCTCCTCGCGGACCCGCTCCCAGGCCCGGGTGAGGAAGTGCGGCTTGTCCTTGGCGGGGACGACGTGGGTGGCGATCGGGGAACGGCCCGCGGGCAGCTGGTCGAGGACGGAGGTCTCCAGGTCCCCGAAGACGGTCATCGCGACGGTGCGCGGGATCGGGGTCGCGGTCATCACCAGCAGGTGCGGCGGCTGCTTGCCCTTGGAGCGCAGCGCGTCGCGCTGTTCCACGCCGAAGCGGTGCTGTTCGTCGACGACGACCAGGCCGAGGTCGTGGAACTGGACCTTGTCCTCGATGAGGGCGTGGGTGCCGATGACGATGCCGGCCTCGCCCGTGACCAGGTCGAGCAGGGCCTGCCGGCGCGCGGCCGCGCCCATGGATCCGGTGAGGAGGACGACCTTGGTGCCCTGCTCGGAGCCGCCGAGCATCCCTCCCTCGGCGAGCTCGCCCATCATCTCGGTGATCGAGCGGTGGTGCTGCTGGGCGAGGACCTCGGTGGGCGCGAGCATCGCGGCCTGGCCGCCGCTGTCCACGACGGCCAGCATCGCCCGCAGAGCGACCAAGGTCTTGCCGGAGCCGACCTCGCCCTGGAGGAGGCGGTGCATGGGGTGTTCGGTGGCGAGGTCGTCGAAGATCTCGCGGGAGACGGTCTGCTGGCCCTCGGTGAGGGTGAAGGGCAGTTCGGCGTCGAAGGAGTCGAGCAGTCCGCCGGGGGCGGGGCACCGCGCGACGGCCGGGAGGCTGGAATCGGCGTGTCGGCGGCGGGCCAGGGCGGTTTGGAGGACGAAGGCCTCGTCCCACTTCAGGCGCTGGCGGGCGTCCTCGATGTCGGCCTTCGTGCCCGGCCGGTGGATCTTCAGCAGGGCCTCGTGGAGCGGGACCAGGCCGCGGCCCTCCCGCAGGGCCGGCGGCAGCGGGTCCACGGCCTCGCCCGCGCGCGGCAGGACCGCGTCGACGGCTTTGGTGATCTTCCAGGACTCCAGCTGCTTGCAGGCCGGGTAGATCGGGATGAGCTTGCCGGCGAAGGCCGCCGCCGCGTCGGACTCGCCCGCGTCGGCGCCGAGCGGCTCGTAGGCGGGGTGGGCCAGTTGGAGCTTGCGGTTGAACAGGGAGACCTTGCCCGCGAACATGGCGCGGCGGCCGGGCAGCAGCTCCTTGTGCGGCTTGTGCACGCCCGCTCCGAAGAACACCAGCTGGAGCCGGCCGCTGCCGTCGGTGATGGTCACCTCCAGGCGTTTGCCGCGGCCCCCGTTGAAGGTCAGGATCCGGGCGTCGGCGACCTGCGCGACGACGGTGACGTGCTCGTCGAGTTGGTCGGCGAGGCCGTCCAACGAGGTCAGCTCGCCGCGCTCGGCGTACCGCCTCGGGTAGTGGTGGAGCAGGTCGAGGGCCGTGTGCAGGCCGAGCTGCTCGGCCAGCACCTTGGCGGTGGCGGGGCCGAGCGTCTTCTTGAGGTCTTCGTCGAGCGCGGGCACGTGTTCATTGCACACCATGGCGCCGACAAGAGGGCTATTCGACCCCGATCAGCAGGGGCGCCGAGTGGCGGCCGCCCCGGTACACGACGGTGTCCACGGCGAGGTGCCCGTGCTGGACGTAGGCCTCCAGCCGGTCGGCGAGGGCCTCCGGCACCTCCGGCCCCAGGACCAGGGTGACGAGTTCGCCACCGGAGCCGAGCATCCGCTCCAGGACCGCCTCGGCGGTGTCGGCGAGGCCGGAGCCGATGACGGCGACGTCGCCGTCGATGAGCCCGAGCACATCGCCGGCCTGGCAGATCCCGGCGGAGGTGAAGGACTGCCGTTCGGCCACGGCCAGTTCCGCGTAGCGGGTGGCGCCGGCGGCCGCGGTCATGGCGACCACGTCCTCGTCGAAGGTGGCCTCCGGGTCGTGCACGGCGAGGGCGGCCAGGCCCTGGACCGCGGACCGGGTGGGGATGACCGCGACCCGGACCCCGTCGGCGCGGGCCCGCTCGGCCGCGGCGGCCGCGACCGCGCGCTGGTCGGCACCGCCGGGCAGGAGCACCACCTCGCGGGCATGGGCCCGGCGGACGGCGTCGACGAGCTCGCCGGGATCGGGCGCCCGTCCGGGCGGGGTGAGGACGGTGGTCGCGCCCGCCTGCGCGCACAGGCCGGCCAGGCCCTCGCCGGGGACCACGGCGACCACGGCCCGCTGGGCGCGCTCCCCGCGTGCCGCCCGGCGCCGCTCGTCGCCGAAGTGGGTGATGCGGATCCGGTGGGGCCGTCCGGCGACGACGCCGGCCTCCACGGCGGCGCCGGGGTCATCGACATGGACGTGCACGTTCCACAGCCGGTCGCCGCCGACCACCACGAGGGAGTCGCCGAGCCCGTCGAGCCGCCCGCGGAGCACCGCCACCGCCTCCTCGGCGGCCTCCAGCAGGTACACCACCTCGTACGCGGGCCCGTCGTGCTCGTCGTGGGCGTCGCAGGGCCGCTGTTGCTGCTGCGGTACGGACACGGCCCGGCCGCGGACCGCCTCCGCGGCGGGTTCCTGCCCGGACAGCGCCTGCCACAGGGCCCCGAGCACCGCGACCAGTCCGCAGCCCCCGGCGTCGACCACCCCGGCCCGGCCCAGCTCGGCCAGCTGCCCCGGGGTGTCGGCGAGGGCCGCGCGGGCGCCGTCGTACGCGGCCCGGGCGACGTCCGCGACGCTCCCGGCGGCCGTTCCGGCGGCCTCCGCGGCGGTCTCGGCGGCCCGCGCCGCCGCGGCGGCCACGGTGAGCATGGTGCCCTCCACCGGGTGCGCGACCGCCTCGTACGCCTCCTGTGCGGCCCGGGTCAGCGCCTGGGCCAGCAGGCGGGGGTGCCCCCGCCCCGCCGGTTCGTCGTCGAGGACGTCGGCCACCCCGCGCAGCAGCTGGGCCAGGATGGTGCCGGAGTTGCCGCGGGCGCCTATGAGCGCGCCGTGCGCCCAGGCCCGTACGACCTGGCCGAGGGAGGCGGCCGCCCCGGCTGCGTCGAGGGCGCGGTCGGCCGACTCGGCGGTGAGGTAGAGGTTGGTGCCGGTGTCCGCGTCCGCGACCGGGTAGACGTTGATCGCGTCGATGTCCTCGCGGGCCCGGTCCAGTGCGGCCAGGGCCAGCGAGCTCCAGGTGCGCACCGCTTCGGCGTCGAGCTCGTCGAGGGGCTGCGGCTGCGGCTCGTGCGGCACCGGGCGTTCCTCCTTGTGCGGGCCAGGGTTCACCGCAGGGTAACCAAGCACCTCCGGGGCGCGGGGACCGCGGGGCGGGCCGGGCGGCGGCCATGGTAGTTTTCTTGGACGGGAGCAGTCGTTGTATGCTGCTCCGGTTGCCCGATGAGAGTCGGGTTCTTCCCCCGGCAAACCACTTCAGATCTCTGATCCGGTGCGCCGGATTTCACTGTAAGTGCATCTGAAGTCTTTGGAGTGACCTGTGGCTGCCAACTGCGACGTTTGCGGCAAGGGGCCGGGCTTCGGCAACAACATCTCGCACTCGCACCGCCGTACGTCCCGTCGCTGGAACCCGAACATCCAGCGCGTGCGTGCCGTGGTCAGTGGGACGCCGAAGCGCCTCAACGCCTGCACCTCGTGCATCAAGGCCGGCAAGGTCTCGCGCTGACGCGTCCCGTCGTCGTAGCGCAGCCCTTTCCGGTTGCCTGGAAGGCCGGTCCACCCCGTGGACCGGCCTTTTGCCTTTGCAGATCAGCGGGATCCCCTTCTCGTTGCAGGAAGCCCGCCGCGTCGTCTGATGCGGCGGGCTTCCGTCCGTTCGCGGGGCGGGCGGCTGTGTCAGCGCCGCCACTGCCAGGCGTGGTCCACCGGTCCGATGCCCCCGCCGAGCGCGAAGCCGGCCGCGATGGCCCCGGTCACGTACTCCTTGGCCGTCATGACGGCCTGCGGGACGTCCTGGCCCTTGGCGAGCCCGGCCGCGATCGCGGCGGCGAGGGTGCAGCCGGTGCCGTGCGTGTGCCGGTTGTCTTGGCGGGGGGCCCGCAGCCACAGCTGGCGCTCGCCGTCGGTCAGCAGGTCGGCCGCCTCACCGCCGTGGTCGGCCAGGTGCCCGCCCTTGATCAGCGCCCACTCGGGCCCGAGTGCGAGGACGGCGTCGGCGGCCCGCCGCATGTCGTCCTCGACCTCCACGACCACTCCGGTGAGCTGTGCCACCTCGTCCAGGTTGGGCGTCGCCACGGTGGCCCGCGGCAGCAGCTCCCGGCGTACGGCGTCCAGCGCCGAGGGGGCGAGCAGCGCGTCCCCGTGCTTGGAGACCCCCACGGGGTCCACGACGGCGGGGGCGCCGGTGCCTGCCAGCAGCCCGGCCACCGTCTCCACCAGGGCGGCGGAGGAGAGCATGCCGGTCTTGACCGCCCCGACGCCGATGTCGTCGACGACGGCCCGGTACTGGGCCGTGACGGCCTCGGCGGGCAGCTCCCAGACCCCGCGCACCCCCAGGGAGTTCTGCGCGGTCACGGCGGTCACCACGCTCATCCCGTGCACGCCGAGTGCCAGCATGGTCTTGAGGTCGGCCTGGATCCCGGCGCCGCCGCCGGAGTCCGATCCGGCGACGGTCAGGCACAGCGGTGGCGCGTCGCTCATCGGGGGGCCTCCTCGTCGGAGGGGTCGGAGCCGAAGTGGTCCCAGCCGCCGGTGCTGGTCCAGGGCGCCCCGTCCACGGTCACCTGGGGCAGCGCGGACCGGTTCAGCACCTCCCCGATGACCTTCCACCGGGCGGGCAGCTTCACGTCGGGCGGGAAGGTCGCCACGATGGCGTGGTCCTCTCCCCCGGTCAGCACCCACTGCAAGGGGTCGACGCCGACCGCCTGCCCGATGTCGTGCATCTGCGTCGGGATGTCGACGGCGGCCGAGCGCAGGTCGATCCGCACCTTGCTGGCTTCCGCGATGTGCCCGAGGTCGGCGATCAGGCCGTCGCTGACGTCGGTCATGGCGGTGGCGCCGAGGCCGGCGGCGGCGGGGCCCGCGTGGTACGGGGGCTCGGGGCGCCGGTGCGCCTCGACGAAGGCCCGCGGCGAGCGGAAGCCGCGCTTGAGGACCGCGTAGCCGGCCGCGGACCACCCGAGCCAGCCGGTGACGGCGACGACGTCGCCGGGCTGGGCCCCGGAGCGCAGCACGGGCTCGTGGTTGCGCAGGTCACCGAGGGCGGTGATGGAGACGGTGATGGTGTCGCCGCGGACGACGTCCCCGCCGACCACGGCCGCTCCGGCGACCTGGCACTCGTCGCGCAGGCCGTCCATCAGCTCGGTGGGCCAGGTGACCGGCAGTTCGGCCGGGACGACCAGGCCGAGCAGGAGTGCGGTCGGCACCGCGCCCATGGCGGCGATGTCGGCGAGGTTCTGCGCGGCGGCCTTGCGTCCGACGTCGTAGGCCGTGGACCAGTCGCGCCGGAAGTGCCGGCCCTCCAGCAGGACGTCCGTGCTCGCCACGACCCTGCGGTCGGGGGCGGACACCACTGCCGCGTCGTCGCCCGGCCCGAGCCGGACCGCCGGGGTGGTGGTGAGCCGTGAGGTGAGCTCCCGAATGAGCCCGAACTCCCCCAGTTCGCCCACAGTGCCCTTCATCGCTGTGCCCCTTCTTGCCCAGTCCGCTTGCGGTCGCGCCCCGTCACAGCTCTGGGTACCGTCAACTGATACGTCAACTTCTGCTCTGCGTGCGCCCCGCTGTGCGTGGCGCCGATCACCCGGGTCTCCCCGCGGTGCGCGGCGACGCGGTACCGTGGCGTCCCTTCTTCCCCGGGCCCGCCCGCTGTCCACGGGCCCATCTTGAGGTTAGGGGAATCGATCCTCGTGGCCGCTCTGGAGGTTCCGTGGTACAGGCGTACATCCTCATCCAGACCGAGGTGGGCAAGGCGTCGTTCGTCGCCGAGTCCATCAGCCAGATCCCGGGGGTGATCCAGGCGGAGGACGTGACGGGCCCGTACGACGTGATCGTGCGCGCCCAGGCGGACACCGTGGACGATCTCGGCCGGATGGTGGTCGCCCGCGTCCAGCAGGTGGAGGGCATCACCCGCACCCTGACCTGCCCGGTGGTCCATCTGTAGCCCCCGTCTACTCTTGGCCGGTGATGTCGATCCACCACCGGCCGCTCCGTGTCCGTGTCCCCGCCCCGTCCGCCCTGGTCGCGGCAGCCGCCCTCGCGGGATGCTCCCCGGTCGGCGGCGCGGCCCGGGTGGACCCACCGCCCACACCGCCCGCCGACGTCGCGGAGTACTGCGCGGCGCTGCACAGGGAACTCCCGGAGAAGGTGGCCGGTCTGGAACGGACTCCCACCGAGCCGGAGTCCGGTCTGACCGCCGCGTGGGGCGGCTCGGCGATCGTACTGCGGTGCGGTATCCCCAAGCCCGCCAAGATGGCCGATCCCCGGCAGGAAGGCGTCCACGTGAACGACGTCGCCTGGCTTCTGGAGAAGCTCGACGACGGCTCCTTCCGGTTCACCACCGGGATGCGGCTGGCGTACACGGAGGTCCGGGTCGACAAGGAGCACGCCTCGGACGCGGGGATGCTGGTCGGGCTGTCCACCGCGATCGCCAGGACCGTTCCGGAGGGGATCTCCTCGTACTGACACACCGACCGCCCGCCGGGATTTCCCCGGCGGGCGGTTTCGCGTGTGCGGACGGGCGCGGCGCGGGCCGCGGCTAGCGCAGCCCGGTGGAGCGGCGCAGGGCCGCCTGGATCAGGCGGTCCACCAGCTCCGGGTAGGAGATGCCCGTCTCCTGCCACATCCGCGGGTACATGGAGATCGGCGTGAAGCCGGGCATGGTGTTGATCTCGTTGATGACGAAGGTGCCGTCCTCGGTGAGGAAGAAGTCGGCGCGCACCAGGCCCTCGCAGGACGCGGCCTCGAAGGCCTCGATCGCGAGCCGCTGCACCTCGGCGGTCTGCTCCGGGGTGAGCGGTGCGGGCACGATGCCCGCGGCGGAGTCGATGTACTTGGCCTCGAAGTCGTAGAAGTCGTGGCTGGAGACCGGCGGGATCTCGGCGGGCGCGCTCGCGCGCGGCCCGTCCTCGAACTCCAGCACGCCGCACTCGATCTCGCGGCCGCGCAGCAGCGCCTCCACGATGATCTTCGGGTCGTGGCGGCGGGCCTCGTGGATCGCGGCGTCCAGCCCGGAGACGTCGTCGACCTTGGTGATGCCGATGGAGGACCCGGCCCGGGCGGGCTTGATGAACAGCGGCCAGCCGTGTTCGCCGGCGAAGTCCAGGATCCGGTCCTTGACGGCGTCCTGGTCGGCCTCCCACTCGCGGGGGCGGACGGTCAGGTACGGGCCGACGGCCAGGCCGAAGGAGGTGAAGACGCGCTTCATGTACTCCTTGTCCTGGCCGACGGCCGAGGCCAGGACGCCCGAGCCGACGTACGGGACGCCGGAGAGCTCCAGCAGGCCCTGCAGGGTGCCGTCCTCGCCGTACGGGCCGTGCAGCATCGGGAAGACGACGTCGACCTCGCCCAGGGCCTTGGGGACGGCGCCCGGCTCGGTGTAGACGACCTCGCGGCTGGCCGGGTCGACCGAGAGCACGACGCCGCCCTCGGCGGACTCGGCGAGCTCCTCGACGCTCGGGAGCTTGCGGTCGGCGATGGCCATCCGTTCGGGCTCGTCGGCGGTCAGCGCCCACCGCCCGTCCGTGGTGATGCCGATGGGCAGCACCTCGTACTTGGAGCGGTCGATGGCGCGCAGCACGGCGCCCGCCGTGACGACCGAGATGGCGTGTTCCGAGCTGCGGCCGCCGAAGACGACGGCCACGCGGGGCTTGCGACCCTGCTGCTCAGGGGTCTGGGGGAGGTTCTCGCTGCTCATATCGCCACGAGGGTACCCGCTCATACGTCCGGAAAGGAGTCAGCGCCGTTCCGGTTTGGCGCTGCGTGCCATGAGGTCCTTCAGTGCGACCAGCGGCGGCTTGCCGTGGTGGACGATCTCGACGACCGTGTCGGTGATCGGCATGTCGACCCCGTGGCGGCGCGCCAGATCGGCCACCGACTGGCAGGACTTGACGCCCTCGGCGGTCTGCTTGGTGACCGCGATGGTCTCCTCCAGGGTCATCCCGCGGCCGAGGTTCGTGCCGAAGGTGTGGTTCCGGGAGAGCGGCGAGGAGCAGGTGGCGACCAGGTCGCCGAGGCCCGCGAGGCCGGAGAAGGTCAGCGGATCGGCGCCCATGGCCATGCCCAGCCGGGTGGCCTCGGCGAGGCCGCGGGTGATGAGGGAGCCCTTGGTGTTGTCGCCGAGGCCCATGCCGTCCGCGATGCCGACGGCGAGGCCGATGACGTTCTTCACGGCGCCGCCGAGCTCGCAGCCGACGACGTCGGTGCTGGTGTAGGGACGGAAGTAGGCGGTGTGGCAGGCCGCCTGGAGGCGCTGCGCGACGGCCCCGTCGGAGCAGGCGACGACCGCGGCGGCGGGCTGCCGGGCGACGATCTCGCGGGCGAGGTTGGGACCGGTGACGACGGCGACCCGCTCGGCGGGC
Source organism: Streptomyces sp. NPDC059851 (assembly GCF_042732005.1). Classification (NCBI taxonomy): domain Bacteria; kingdom Bacillati; phylum Actinomycetota; class Actinomycetes; order Kitasatosporales; family Streptomycetaceae; genus Streptomyces; species Streptomyces sp. NPDC059851. The sequence goes on from NZ_JBHWJJ010000039.1 coordinate 59,509, forward strand.
ACCTTGGCGACCTCCTCGATGACCTCGCTCATCCGCTTGGCCGTGCCCAGTTCGATGCCCTTCATCAGCGAGACGAGGACGGTGTCGGGCTCCAGCAGCGGGGCCCATTCGGCGAGGTTGCCGCGCAGGGTCTGGGAGGGGATGGACAGGACGGTGAAGTCGGCGCCGCGGGCGGCCTCGGCCGGGTCGGTGGTGGCGCGCAGGTTCGCCGGGAGCTCCACGCCGGGGAAGTAGTCCGGGTTGGTGCGGCCGGTGTTGATGGCGTCGGCGATCTCCGGGCGTCGGGCCCACAGGGTGACCTCGCAGCCGGCGTCGGCGAGCACCATGCCGAAGGCGGTGCCCCAAGAGCCCGCGGAGAAGACGGCTGCCTTGACGGGACGCGTCACTTGGTGCCCTCCCCCGCGGCCTTGCGCCGCTGTTCCGCCCTGGCCTTGCGGTGGTCGTACGGCTGCTCGGGGGCCTTCTCGCCGCGCAGCTCCTCCAGGAGGGCGGTGATGGCGTCCATGATGGCCTCGGTGGCCTCCTTGAGGACCTCCGGGGTGGGTTCCCGGTCGTAGTAGGCGGAGAGGTCCACGGGCGGCCCGGCGAGCACCTGGAGGGTCTTGCGGGGGAAAAGCCGGACCTTGTTCTCCTCGGCGTACGGCGGCATGACCAGGTTGGCGCCCCACTGGGCCACCGGGATGACCGGCACCTTGGTCATCAGCGCGACGCGGGCCGCACCGGTCTTGCCGGCCATCGGCCACACCTCGGGGTCGCGGGTGAGGGTGCCCTCCGGGTAGAAGGCCACGCACTCGCCGCGCTCGATGGCGTCCACGGCGGCCCGGAACGCGTCCAGGGCGTTGGTGGTCTCGCGGTAGACGGGGATCTGGCCGGAGCCGTGCAGGATGGCGCCGACGAACGGCACCTTGAACAGGGCCGCCTTCGCCAGGAAGCGGGGCACGCGGCCGGTGTTGTACTGGAAGTGCGCGTAGGAGAGCGGGTCCAGGTACGAGTTGTGGTTGACGGCGGTGATGAATCCGCCGTCGGCCGGAATGTGCTCCATTCCCTGCCAGTCCCGCTTGAAGAGCACCACCAGCGGCGGTTTTGCGATGACCGCCGCCAGGCGGTACCAGAAGCCGATTCTGCGGCGGGACACTCGGACACCTTCCTCTGGGCTCGGGGACCGGTGCACGGCTTGGGCACCTCGTCGGCCGCAAGTGTGGCCTCGGGGCCGGTCCCTGTCGAGAACACCGTACGCCCCGCTCAGCCCGCCGCAGCCCCCGGTCGGCCGGCGGCGGCGACAATGGACGGACGCATGACCGGCTCATGACCCGGCCATGGCACGCGGGGGGTGCCGCCGGGCACCGGAGGGAAGGGGTCCGCCACGAACGCCGTCTGGAACCTGGTGATCCCGCTGAAGCCCTTGGCCGTGGCCAAGAGCCGGCTCGCGGCCGCCGTGGGGGCGTCGCGGCCGGGGCTGGCGCTGGCGTTCGCGCAGGACACCGTGGCGGGGGCGCTGGCCTGCCCGGCGGTGTCGGATGTGGTGGTCGTCACGGACGACCGGGCGGCGGGGGCGGAACTGGCCCGGCTGGGAGCGCGGATCGTGCCGGACGCGCCGGGCGCGGGGCTCAACGCGGCCCTGGCCCACGGGGCGCGGGAGATACGCGCGGCCCGGCCGCGGGTGGCGCTCGCCGCGATGAACGCAGACCTTCCCGCACTGCGTCCACCGGAATTGCTACGCGTGCTCGAAGCGGCATCCGCATTTCCCCGGGCATTTCTCGCGGATGCCGCGGGAATCGGCACGACCCTGCTTTCCGCCGGCCCCGAGTCGGAATTGGCACCCTCGTTCGGGGGGCCGTCACGGGCCCGGCATTCCGCATCGGGGGCCGCGGAAATCGCCCTGGCGGGGGTGGACAGCGTGCGCCGGGACGTGGATACGGGGGCTGATCTGCGCAGGGCGCTGTCCCTGGGCGTCGGGCCCCATACGGCCCGATACAGTGCCGGTATGCAGGCGACCGCGTACACGTACGACCCCCAGACCCGCAGCGGCAGTGTGTTGCTGGACGACGGCACGCCGGTGCCGTTCGACGCCCCGGCGTTCGACGCGGGCGGGCTGCGGTTGCTGCGCCCCGGGCAGCGGGTCCGGATCGAGACCTCCGGGGTGGGCCCGAGCCTGCGGATCACCCTGGTCACCTTGCAGACGTTCTGACGAAGGAACCGCCTGACCTGCGATGACGCACCGCGGGCCGGCTTCCCCTCGGGGGAAACCCGCCCCGCGTGGGAGTAGTGCGCCCGACAAAATT
>NZ_JBHWJJ010000040.1:0-61783 GCF_042732005.1 Streptomyces sp. NPDC059851
GTGGTGCGGTGTCGGGGTCAGGCGGTCACGGCCAGGGCCGCGACCAAGGCCGGGGTCACCTGCTCGATCTGCCACGGACGGGCGCCGTAGCCGGCCAGGGCCTCCCCCACGGTGTCCTGGCCGATCCGCTTGGGCGGCTCCCAGCACAACCGCCGGACGGTGTCCGGGGTGATCAGGTTCTCCTGCGGCAGGGCCAGCTGCTCGGCGAGCGCGGACACCGCCGAGCGGGCCGCCGACAACCGGGCCGCGGCGGCCGGGTCCTTGTCGGCCCACGCGCGGGGCGGCGGCGGGCCCGCCGGGCTGGCCCCCGGCTGCGGCAGTGCGCCCTCGGGCAGGGCCTTCGCCCGGTCCACGGCGGCCATCCACTGCTCCAGCTGGCGCCGGCCCATCCGCTGCCCGTACCCGGGCAGTGCAGCCAGCGCGTGCACGTTCCCCGGCAGGGCGAGCGCGGCCTCGACGATCGCGGCGTCGCTCAGCACCTTGCCCGGCGAGACGTCGCGCCGCTGCGCGATGCGGTCGCGCGACTCCCACAGCTCGCGCACGACGGCCATCTGCCGGCGACGGCGCACCTTGTGCATGCCGGAGGTGCGGCGCCAGGGGTCCTTGCGGGGCGGGGCGGGCGGGGCGGCGGCGATGGCGTCGAACTCCTGCCGGGCCCACTCCAGCTTGCCCTGCCGGTCCAGTTCCTTCTCCAGCGCGTCGCGCAGGTCCCCCAGCAGCTCGACGTCGAGCGCCGCGTAGCGCAGCCACGGCTCGGGGAGCGGGCGGGTCGACCAGTCGACGGCGGAGTGCCCCTTCTCCAGGGCGTAGCCGAGGACGCTCTCGACCATCGCGCCCAGTCCCACGCGGGGGAAGCCGGCGAGCCGGCCGGCGAGCTCGGTGTCGAAGAGGGAGGTCGGGACCATGCCTATTTCGCGCAGGCACGGCAGGTCCTGGGTGGCGGCGTGCAGGATCCATTCGGTACCGGACAGGGCCTCGCCCAGTGCGGACAGATCGGGGCATCCCACGGGGTCGATCAGCGCGGATCCCGCGCCCTCGCGGCGCAGCTGCACCAGGTAGGCGCGCTGGCCGTAGCGGTATCCGGAGGCGCGCTCGGCGTCGACCGCCACGGGTCCGGTGCCCGCGGCGAAGGCCGCGACCACCCCGGCGAGTGCTTCCCCGTCGGCGATCACCGGGGGGATCCCCTCGCGGGGTGCGAGCAGGGGAATCGGCGCCTTGTCGACGTCGTCCGGGGGGCCGCCCCCGGTGGTGGTGCGCAGGTCTGCTGCGGTCTCTTGGGCGTCGGTCACCGCTCAAGGGTATCCGCGGATGGGACGCGCCCGTCGCCGGAACGTTCCGTCGACGGGCGCGGTGGGGAGGAGCGGAGGTTTCCCCGGGGTTCTCCCGGAGGAAACCCCGGTGCCGGCGGTTCGTGGGGAAGCGGTAGCCGGAGGTCCGCTCGGGGCTGTCGGCTGGACGGGCGGGTCGGGCGGCTGTGGGGGCCGGAAGCGGGGGAGGGCGGCTGGGCGGGCTGTACGGGCTGTGCGGGCGGGTCGGGTGGCTGCGGGCCGGACGGGCGGGTCGGGTGGCAGGGGGTCGGAAGGGTGCGTCAGTGGATGATGCCGGTCCGCAGGGCGACGGCGACCATTCCCGCCCGGTCACCGGTGCCCAGCTTGCGGGCGATGCGGGCGAGGTGGGACTTGACGGTCAGGGCGGACAGGCCCATCGAAACGCCGATGGCCTTGTTGGACTGGCCCTCGGCGACGAGGCGCAGGACCTCGACCTCGCGGCCGGAGAGCTCGCGGTAGCCGCCCGGGTGGCTCGGGGCACCCGGGGGGCGGCGGTGCATGCGGGCCGCGGCGCCGATGGGGGCGGCGCCCGGTCGGGTGGGGAGCCCGATGTTGGTGCGGGTGCCGGTGACGACGTAGCCCTTGACCCCGCCCGCGAGGGCGTTGCGCACGGCGCCGATGTCGTCGGCGGCGGACAGGGCCAGGCCGTTCGGCCAGCCCGCCGCGCGGGTCTCGGAGAGCAGGGTCAGACCGGAGCCGTCCGGCAGGTGCACGTCGGCCACGCAGATGTCGCGCGGGCTGCCGATCCGGGGGCGGGCCTCCGCGATGGACGACGCCTCGATGACATCACGTACTCCGAGGGCCCACAGATGGCGGGTCACGGTGGAACGGACGCGCGGGTCGGCCACGACGACCATGGCCGTCGGCTTGTTCGGGCGGTAGGCGACCAGGCTTGCGGGCTGCTCGAGAAGAACGGACACCTAGGCCTCCTGGGGGAGTGGCGGGACGGCCGGCTCGGGGAAGGGAAGCCGGTGCGAACCGTGCGGATGGTCACTGACTCCTCCTTCGGCACGTCACCCGCCCGGCTTTAGGGAATGATCACGATTTGGTGAGTAACAATTCGGGCAATTCGGACGCACGATCGATCATCCTGTGATCAGAAGCCCGCACCGTGCGCCGTGTTCCGGCACTCCCCCGCCGTCTTTCGATCAGTCGTTCCACGAACGGCCGCACCCGGGGGCGACCCGGCGCCGCCGTACGGGCCCACCGCTACGGGTGGTGCGGACCGCGCCTCTGTGGCAGCGAGACCACACCCGGCCCCGCCTCCCCCGGACCGAGCGGCGGCAGCCCCGCCACCTGGCAGAGCAGCTCGCACCAGGCCGCCAGGTGGCCGGACGTGTCCGGCACCCCGCCCACGCCCTCGCGCGGAGTCCACGAGGCCCTGATCTCGATCTGCGTGGCCGGCCGCCGCCCGGCGAGCCCGCCGAAGTAGTGCGAGCCCGCCATCGTGACGGTGCCGCTCGCTTCCTCGTACGACAGCCCCCGCGCCTCCAGGGCCCCGGTCAGCCAGGACCAGCACACCTCCGGCAGCAGCGGGTCCGCGGCCATCTCCGGCTCCAGCTCCGCCCGGACCAGCGTCACCAGGCGGAACGTTCCGCGCCAGGCCTCGTGCCCGGCCGGGTCGTGCAGCAGGATCAGCCGGCCGTCGGCCAGGTCCTCCTCGCCCTCCACGACCGCCGCCTCCAGGGCGTGGGCGTACGGGGCCAGCCGCTGCGGGGGTCTCGCGGGGTCGATCTCGATCCCCGCTCGCAGGCGCGCCTTCGCCAGCCCCTCGACCGCCCGCCGGAACGGGAGCGGGACGGAGCTCTCCTTCCCGCTGTCCATACCGTCGGCGCCATCTGAAAATCGTCCCTGAGCCGCAGCCATGCCCGGAAGACTAGGCGGAACGAGGGCCCGTGCGCCGCAGGGACACCCGCGCCGGGTGGGGCTCTTCGCCGTACGTGCGAAGATTTGCGGCGTGAGCGCCAACGACCGCCCGACGGGCCAGCCGAGTCAGACGTACGATTCCGCCTTCCTGAAGGCGTGCCGCCGTGAGCCGGTGCCGCACACCCCGGTGTGGTTCATGCGTCAGGCCGGCCGCTCCCTGCCGGAGTACCGCCAGGTGCGCGAGGGCACCGCGATGCTCGAATCGTGCATGCGCCCCGACCTGGTCACCGAGATCACCCTGCAGCCGGTGCGCCGCCACAAGGTCGACGCGGCGATCTTCTTCTCCGACATCGTCGTGCCCCTCAAGGCCATCGGCATCGACCTCGACATCAAGCCGGGCGTCGGCCCGGTCGTCGCCCAGCCGATCCGGCGCCGCGAGGACCTCGCACAGCTGCGCGACCTGACCCCCGAGGACGTCCCGTACGTCACCGAGGCGATCGGCATGCTCACGGGTGAACTGGGCTCCACGCCGTTGATCGGTTTCGCCGGCGCGCCTTTCACCCTCGCGAGCTACCTCGTCGAGGGCGGCCCGTCCCGCAACCACGAGCACACCAAGGCCCTCATGTACGGGGACCCGCAGCTGTGGGCGGACCTCCTCGACCGCCTGGCCGAGATCACGTCCGCCTTCCTGAAGGTCCAGATCGAGGCCGGCGCCTCGGCGGTCCAGCTCTTCGACTCCTGGGTGGGCGCCCTCGCGCCGGCGGACTACCGGCGCTCGGTGATGCCCGCCTCGGCGAAGGTCTTCGACTCCGTCGCTTCCTACGGCATCCCGCGGATCCACTTCGGCGTGGGCACCGGCGAACTGCTCGGCCTCATGGGCGAGGCCGGCGCGGACGTCGTCGGCGTCGACTGGCGGGTCCCGCTGGACGAGGCGGCCCGCCGCGTCGGCCCCGGCAAGGCGCTCCAGGGCAACCTCGACCCCGCCGTGCTCTTCTCCACCACCGAGGCCGTCGAGGCCAAGACGGACGAGGTCCTGGCGGCCGCCGCCGGGCTGGAGGGCCACGTGTTCAACCTGGGCCACGGCGTCCTGCCGACCACCGACCCGGAGGCCCTGACGCGCCTGGTGGACTACGTCCACACCAGGACGCAGCGCTAGCCGCGGGCCGGGCCGGGGGACGGGGGAGGCCGCCCGCTCGGCTCACGCCCCCGCCGCGCGGACCGCGGAGACCGCCTTGCGGGCGGCCACCAGGACGGGGTCCCACACCGGGGAGAACGGCGGGGCGTAGCCCAGGTCCAGGGCGACGACCTGTTCCACCGTCATGCCGGCGGTGAGGGCGACGGCCGCGATGTCCACCCGCTTCGCGGACCCGGCCCCGCCGACGATCTGCACGCCCAGCAGCCGGCCCGTGCGGCGCTCGGCCAGCATCTTGACCGTCATGTCGGCGGCCGTCGGGTAGTAGCCCGCCGTGGTGGTGGATTTGATCGTCGCCGTCACGAAGCGCAGGCCGGCGTCGAGCGCGTCCCGCTCCCGCAGCCCCGTGCGGGCGATCTCCAGGTCGCAGACCTTGCTCACGGCCGTGCCGACCACGCCGGGGAACGTGGCGTAGCCGCCGCCGACGCCGGAGCCGATCACCTGCCCGTGCTTGTTGGCGTGCGTGCCGAGGGGGACGTGCCGGTGGCGGCCGGCCACCAGGTCCAGGACCTCCACGCAATCGCCGCCGGCCCAGACGTCGTCGTGGCCGCGGACCCGCATCGACAGGTCCGTCAGCAGGCCGCCCGAGGTGCCGAGCGGCAGTCCGGCCGCCCGGGCCAGGGCCGTGCGGGGCTCGACGCCGATGCCGAGGACCACCACGTCCGCCGGGTACTCGTCGCCGGCCGCCGTGGCCACCGCCCGGGCCCGCCCCTCCTCGTCGGTGAGGACCTCCACCACCTCGGCGCCCGCGACCGTGGTGATGCCCATGCGGTTCATGGCGCTGTGCACCAGGCCCCCCATGTCCGGGTCCAGGGTGGCCATGGGTTGGGCGCCGCGGTGCAGGACCGTGACCTCGTAGCCCCGGTGGACCAGGGCCTCCGCCATCTCCACGCCGATGTAGCCCGCACCGACGACGACCGCCCGACGGCCCGGTGTGCGTTGCAGGGTGTCCAGCAGCCGCTGTCCGTCGTCCAGGGTCTGTACGCCGTGCACGCCGTGCGCCCCGATCCCGGGCAGCCGGGGCCGGACCGGGCGGGCGCCCGTGGCCAGGACGAGCTTGTCGTAGCCCGTCCAGGACTCGGCCCCCGAGTCGAGGTCGCGGGCCCGGACCCGGCGCCCGGCCAGGTCGAGCTCGACGACCTCCGTCCGGGTGCGCAGGTCGATGTCCCGGGCGCGGTGCTCCTCGGGCGTCCGGGCGATCAGGTGGTCCCGCTCGGGGACCCGGCCGCCGATCCAGTACGGGATCCCGCACGCGGAGTACGAGGTGAAGTGCCCGCGCTCGAAGGCGACGATCTCCAGCTCCGCCGGGCCCTTCAGCCGCCGCGCCTGGGACGCGGCGGACATGCCCGCCGCGTCACCGCCGACCACCACGAGTCGTTCCGCTGCCATCATCCGCACCGTCCTCCACTACCGTTCCTGGGGAACACGCTACGGGCGTACGGGCTTTCAGTCCGGAACCGGGGGCCGTTCCGTCGGGTCCGGGACCGTGCGCGCCAGCGGGCGCCGGGGCAACCGACTCGACGCCCTGAGCGTCGTCGGGGCGGCAGCCCACGGCCCCGGACGGCGTCCTCAGCCCCGGTCCTGGTCCGGGCTCGGGGCCGGGGCCGGGTCCGGGTGCGGGTGCGGGGCCGGGTCCGGGTGCGGGGCGGGGTCCGACGGTCGCGGGGGCGCCGGGACCGTGCGGGCGGGCCTCGGCGGGAGCTCCGTCTTCGGCTTCGACGGGCGGAGCCGCCGGTACAGCCGGAACGCCAGCGCCCCCAGCGCCGCCGTCACCGCGAACGGCAGCACCACGGCCACCGCCAGCACCACGTACCGCAGGACCGTCGTGAAGGCGTTCCAACCGCCCGCCAGGGCGCCCATGACGGACGGCGGTGCATCCTTCTTCTCGCGCTCCGACCCGTCGGCCGCCGGCTCCGCGACCTCCACCGTGATCGTGCCCATCGAGGTCTGGTCCCGCAGCGCGGTCTGCTGGGCCAGCAGCGACTCCAGGTCCGACTGGCGCTTGCTGAGCTCGCCCTCCAGCATGACCACGTCGCCGAGCGCGGTGGCCTTCTCCATCATCTCCCGCACCCGCGCGACGCTCGCCTGCTGCGACTTGACCCGGCTGTCGACGTCGGCGACCTTCTCGGTGACGTCCTGCGCCTCCACCTTCCGGTGGAGCAGCTTGCCGCTGCCCTCCAGGGCACCGATCACGGAGTCGAACCGGTCCGCGGGCACCCGCAGGGTCAGCGTCGACTCGATCCGGCCGCTCCCGCCGCGCCGGGTCGACTCGTTGCCCACGTATCCGCCCGCGCCCTCCGCCGCCGTACGGGCCGCCGCCAGCACCTTCCGGGCGTCCGGCGTCTCGATGCCGAGGTTCGCGGTCCGGATGACGTGCGGGCGGACCGCCGCCGGCGCCTTCTGGCTCCCGGCCGCGCCGTCCGCCGGTGCGGGAGCGGCCGCTCCGGCCCCGGCCTTGCCGTCCCGGGCGGGGGCCTGCGGGGCCCCCGCCGCCTTCTCCGCCGAGGCCGCGCCCGCGCCCTCGCTCTCGGCGCCGCATCCGGTGAGCGCGAGCGCGCACGCCAGGCCGAGGCCGGCCAACGCCGCGGCGCCGCGCCGCCCGCGCGAACGACCTCCGGTGCGAAGGCTGTCGGGGTGGCCGGGGTTGTCGGGGTTGCCGGGGTTGCCGGGGTTGTTCCGAGTCTGCACTGCTGTCCCCCCAAGGGTCGGCTGATCGGCTGACGCCGTGCCGTTTCGACGTCCACCGTCGCCCCGTCGGTTTCGCTCCCGCGGTCCCGGGACGGTCCCGATGCGGTCACGGTCAGGCCTCGGTGATCGCCCGGTGATCGGTCTGAGACGATGTGTCCATGCACGGAGCGGACATGCGTACGGACGCGGCGCACGGAACGGACCGGACGGAGCCGGCGACCCCCCGGACCCGCCACGCCGTCGTCATCGGCGGCGGCATCGCCGGCCTCGCGGCGGCCCACCGGCTGCTCGGGGCGGGCGTCCGCGTCACGCTGCTGGAGGCGGGGCCCCGCCTCGGCGGCAAGCTGTACGCCGGCGAGCTCGCCGGCGCCCGCGTCGACCTGGGCGCGGAGTCCGTCCTGGCCCGCCGCCCCGAGGCCGTGGAGCTGGCCCGGGCCGTCGGCCTCGGCGGGGCGCTGCAGCCGCCGGCCACCACCACCGCCCACCTGTGGACCCGCGGGGCGCTGCGGCCCATGCCGCGCGGACACGTCATGGGCGTCCCCGGGGACCTGGCGCCGCTGGCCGCTTCCGGGGTGCTCTCCCCCGAGGGCCTGGCCCGGATCGAGGCCGAACGCGACCTGCCGCCCGCCGAGGTCGGCGAGGACGTCGCCGTCGGCGCGTTCGTCGCCGCCCGCTTCGGCCGCGAGGTCGTCGACCGCCTCGTCGAGCCCCTCCTCGGCGGGGTCTACGCCGGTGACGCCTACCGCCTGTCCCTGCGCGCCGCCGTGCCCCAGCTGTTCGAGGCCGCCCGGTCGCACGCCTCGCTCGGCGAGGCCGTACGCGACCTCCAGCGCCGGGCCGCGGAGCAACCGCAGCAGGCCGGCCCCGTGTTCTCCGGCATCGAAGGCGGCGTCGGGCGGCTCCCGCAGGCCGTCGCCGACGCCTGCCGGGCCGCGGGCGCCCGGATCAGCACCGACACCCCCGTGCGCGGGCTCCGGCGTTCCCCCGGGGGCTGGCAGGCCGTCACCGACACCGGAACCGTGGCCGCCGACGCCGTCGTGCTGGCCGTCCCGGCGGAACCCGCCGCCCGGCTCCTCGCCGACCTCGCCCCGGCCGCGGCGGCCGAGCTGCGCACCGTCGAGTACGCGTCGATGGCCCTGGTCACCATGGCGTTCCGGCGCTCCGACCTGCCCGCTGCGATCACCGACGGCCGCGCCAGCGGTTTCCTCGTACCGCCCGTCGACGGCCGGACCATCAAGGCGTCCACCTTCTCCAGCAGCAAGTGGTCCTGGGCCGGCGCCGACCCCGACCTCTTCCTGCTGCGCACCTCCGTCGGCCGCTACGCCGACGAGGCCGACCTGGGCCGCGAGGACTCCGAGCTGGTCGACGTCTCGCTGCGTGACCTCGGCGAGGCGGTCGGCCTCGCCGCCCGCCCGGTGGCCTCCACCGTCACCCGCTGGGACGGCGGCCTGCCCCAGTACCCGGTCGGCCACCTCGCCCGGGTGGACCGGATCCGCACCGCCGTCGCCGCCCTGCCGGGCCTCGCCGTGTGCGGCGCCCTGTACGAGGGCGTCGGCATCCCGGCGTGCATCGCGAGTGCCGGGAAGGCCGCCGACGTGGTCATCGCCACGTTGGGGACCCCTGGCGCCGACCACTGATCAGCGCACGGGACAATGGACACATGACTGCACCAGAGAAGATTCCCAACGCGGGGAAGAAGGCGAAGGACCTCAACGAGGTCATCCGCTACACCCTGTGGTCCGTCTTCAAGCTGAAGGACGTGCTCCCCGAGGACCGGTCCGGCTTCGCCGACGAGGTCCAGGAGCTCTTCGACCAGCTCGCCGCCAAGGACATCACCGTGCGCGGCACCTATGACGTCTCCGGTCTGCGCGCGGACGCGGACGTCATGATCTGGTGGCACGCGGAGACGGCCGACGAGCTGCAGACCGCGTACAACCTGTTCCGCCGCACCAAGCTGGGCCGTGCGCTGGAGCCGGTGTGGTCGAACATGGCCCTGCACCGCCCGGCCGAGTTCAACAAGTCGCACATCCCGGCCTTCCTGGCCGACGAGGTCGCCCGCGACTACGTCAGCGTCTACCCCTTCGTGCGCAGCTACGACTGGTACCTGCTGCCCGACGAGGACCGCCGCCGCATGCTCGCCGACCACGGCAAGATGGCCCGCGGCTTCCCGGACGTCCGCGCCAACACGGTCGCCTCCTTCTCGCTGGGCGACTACGAGTGGCTGCTGGCCTTCGAGGCCGACGAGCTGTACCGCATCGTGGACCTCATGCGCCACCTGCGCGCCTCCGAGGCCCGTATGCACGTCCGGGAAGAGGTTCCCTTCTTCACCGGGCGCCGCAAGTCCGTCGCCGATCTGGTGGCCGGGCTCGCCTGAAACCTCCCCAGGGGGGAACGGCCGGGGGACTGACCTCCTCCGGCGGATCGGGAGGCCCTGCCCCCGAAACGACGCAGCCGGAGATCCCGCCCCGGAAGTTCAGACGGCCGGTGGCAGCAGAGCCCTGGGTACCTTCCCGGATCCTGCTGCCCCGTCGTCCAGCGACACCGGTGCGGGCTCCGGATGCGGCGCACACGTGACGCGCCACCCCGGAGTGGCGCCCGTCAGCAGGTACCGCTCCACGTGCCCGTCCACGCACGCATTGCGCCCGCCGACCACCCCGTGGGTGCCGGCCCCCGCCTCCGTGACCAGCGAGGACCGTCGGCCGAGCCGCCGCTGGAGCTCCAGCGCCCCCGGGTACGGGGTCGCCCCGTCGCGCTCCGCCGCGACCACCAGCGTGCCGGGGAGTGCGGCTCCCTGCTCGCCCACCGCCACCGGCTGCTGCCGCTCGCGGACCGGCCAGTACGCGCACGGCAGGTTCAGGAAGGCGTTCGCCCACGTTTCGAACGGTGCCCGGCGCGCCAGTTCCGTGTTGTCGCGGTCCCAGACCGCCCAGTTGGCCGGCCAGGGCGCGTCGTTGCACAACACCGCCGTGTAGACGGCCCGGGAGTTCTCCCGGTCGGCCGCCGCCCCCGGGGACGGGTCCGGCCGGGCCTGCTCGGTCAGTGGCGCGGGATTGCCGGCCAGGAAGGCCGACAGCGCCGCGGCCCGCTCCGGCCACACCTCGTCGTAGTACGCGGCCTGGAGGAACGCCGACTGCAGCTCCCCGGTGCCGACGACCCCGCCCGCCGGGGCGCGTTCGACCGCGCCCCGCACCTTCTCGTAGCTCGCCCGCACGGCCTCCGGGGTGCTGCCGAGCCCGTACACCGTGTGGTGGCGGGCCGTCCAGGCCCGGAAGTCGTGCCAGCGGCGCTCGAAGCCGGCCGCCTGGTCGAGGTTGTTGAGGTACCAGATGCGGCGCGGGTCGGGGTTCACGGCGGAGTCGAGGACCATCCGGCGGACGTGCCCCGGGTGTCGGGTGGCGTACACGGCGCCCAGGTAGGTGCCGTACGAGGCCCCCATGAAGGTCAGCTTCGACTCGCCGAGCGCGGCCCGCAGCACGTGCAGGTCGCGCGCGTTGTCCAGGGTCGAGTAGTACGGCAGCGCGGCCCCGGCCCGCTCCGCGCAGCCGCGGGCGTAGGCACGGGCGGCGGAGGTACGGGCGTGTTTGTCCGCGGCGGAGGGGGCGGCCGGGAGCCGGGTGGGGCCCGCCAGTGCCGGGGCCGCCGGATCCTCGCAGGACAGCGGGGCCGGGCCGCCGACGCCGCGCGGGGCGTAGCCGACGAGGTCGTAGGCGGCGCCGATGCGCTCCCACTCGGGTAGGCCCGCGACGAGGGGGAAGAACAGCCCGGAAGCGCCGGGTCCGCCGGGGTTGTAGACGAGTGCGCCCTGGCGGGCGACGCCGCCGCGGCCGGTGGCCGGGACCCGGCTGACGGTGAGCCGGATCCGCGGGCCGTCGGGGCGGGCGTAGTCGAGGGGAACGGTGAGGGCCGCGCACCGGACGGGGGAGGGCAGCTCCTCGTCCGCCGGGCAGGGCCCGAAGGCCAGCCCGCCGCCGTCCCGCGACCGCCCGGCCAGCCGGCGGGCCACCAGCTCGGCCCCGGCGTCCGCGGCTGCGGCCCGTCGGGCGGCGTTCCCGGCGGCGGGCGACGCGCCGGCGGGGACGGCGGCGGCGGGGACGGCGGCGGGGACGGCGCCGGCCGTCGTGGTCGGGGCACAGGGGGCGAGGCAGCAGAGCAGGGCCGCCGCGGCGGCCCTGCGGCGGTCGAGCAGGGTCCTCATGACAGGCCGCCCTTCATCTCCTCGGATGATCCGATGAGATGTGCCGGGCGGGGAGTTGTACAGGACCCCCGCCGGGCGTCGGCCGACTGTCGCCCGCTTGAGGGAGCGTCAGGAGCTGCTGCTACTACTGCAACTGGACCCGGAGGAACTGCTACAGCTGGAACCGCTGGAACCACTGGAGCAACTCGACCCGCTGCTGCCGGAGCTGGACCCACTGCCACCGGCGCAACTGGACCCGCTGCTGCCGCAGCCCGAACCGGATCCGGCCCCGCCGGTGTCGCTGGCCGCGCACCACACGACGACCGGCACTGCGTCCAGGACGGAGAACCCGCCCGCGTCCTGCGCGTCGGAGCGGCGGGGGTTGCCGGAGGCGCCGGAGCCGGCGAGCCGGGACCGGTGCTGGGCCGCGGCCAGCCGGGTGTCCCGGGCCGCAGGGACCAGCAGGGACCGCAGGTACGGGTCCTGCAGGCCGAGCAGCCCGAACAGGGCGGTCCGCACCTGCGGGCCGCCGTCGCCCCCGTACAGGGCGCGCATCCCGCGCAGGGCCTGCCGCCCGTCCGGGGTGACGCGCCGTTTGGCCCGCGACGCGCACACGGCGCCCACGACGAAGCCGCCGATCAGGACCGGGTACACACCGAGGAAGGCCGACACCTCGGAGCGGGAGCTCACCGAGGCCAGCAAGGCGACCATCGGCAGTGACAGGACCAGCAGGACCGCGCACACCGTCGCCTGGACGGCGCCCCAGCGCCGCCACGTGCGCCCCCAGCCGGGCGGGGCGAGCAGCCCCCGGTGGGCGAGCCCGTCCCCGATCTCCTGGACCGAGGGATCGATCATGGCGGCGTACCGCACCTGGTACAGCCAGCCGGAAGGAGCCTGCGCGTACGCCTGGAGGACGGCGCGCTCGGCCGGGTCGGCGGCCCGGGCCCCGGGTCGGACCTGGACGATGCCGGGCCCGCCGGCGGCCATCCGGCCGTCGGAGAGGAGCGAGACGAGCGCGGTGTCCACGACCCCGCCCGGCCCGCCCGTGAGGAACGCGGCCTCGGACAGGTCGTGCAACTGCGGAGCCGGGTGCCCCGTACGGGGCCGGGCGCGCCGCAGCCCGACCCCGAGCAGCAGCGAGGAGACGACGACGCCGATCCAGAGGTCGAGGACGAAGAAGTTCATGCCGCCCTCCCCAGGGAAGTGCGGGCCAGCGGGGTGCGGGCCAGCAGGGCGTGGGCCCAGCGCACGAGGCGCCCCGGCGGCCTCGCCCCGGCCCGGTCCATCCACCAGGCGGTGAGCCGGCGCCGGGCGGCGGGGTCGGCGGGCAGGTCCCGGATCAGCAGGTCCTCGGCGAAGTCGAGGGCGTCGCGGCGGTATCCGCCGGTCATGGGGCGGGAGCGGGCGTACGCGAGGAAGGCCTCGAGGAACGGCGCCCGCCCGCCCAGGATCCCGGGCAGCTCGGGGGCGATCTTCGCGACGACGTCGGCCCGCTTCGCGGCCAGGGCGCGCGCCTGGACCCGTACGCGCTGCCGGTCGAAGCCCTCGGGCACGGGCGTGCCGGCGACGAGAGCGGACAACAGCGCGGCCTGCTCCAGCCCGACCCGGGTCCGCGCCGCCGCGACCCCGTCCGCCGCGGGGGCGCCCACGGCGGTGACGGGCAGGGACGGCTGCGGCGCCGCGGTCCCCACCGCCGCACGAACGGCGTCCAACTCCCCGGCCAGCTCCTCCTCCGCCGGGAAGTCGTCGTCGCGCTCCAGCAGCACCCCGGCCGGGGCCGTCCGCCGGCCCAGCTCCGCCAGGATCTCCAGCACGGCGGGAGGCACCGGGTGCGCGTGCGTGTCGTGCCACACCCCGTCCCGCTCCACGCCCCCGGCGACGTGCACGTACGCCAGCGCCTCCAGCGGGATCCCGTCCAACACCGCGGCCGGGTCCTCGCCGCGGTTGATCCGGTTGGTGTGCAGGTTCGCGACGTCGATCAGCAGCCGGACCCCGGTCCGCTCCACCAGCTCCGTCAGGAACTGTGCCTCCGTCAGCTCCTCGCCGGGCCACCGGATCAGCGCGGCGATGTTCTCCAGCGCGAGTGGCACCGGCAGGGCGTCCTGCGCGATCCGGACGTTCTCGCACAGCACGTCGAGGGCCTCCCGGGTCCGCTGCACCGGCAGCAGATGGCCGGCCTCCAGCACCGGCGAGGAGGTCCGTACGAACGCGATGTGCTCGGTGACCAGAGGCGCCCCCAGGGCCACCGCCCGCTCGGCGAGCGCGGCCAGCTTCTGCGGGTCGGGCCGGTCGGCCCCGCCCAGCCCCAGCGAAACCCCGTGCGGCACGACGCGCACGCCGCGGTCGAGCAGCCGCCGCAGCGGGTCGGGCAGATGGCCGGGGCAGATGTTCTCGGCCACCACCTCGACCCAGTCCAGGCCCGGCAGCCGCTCGATCACCTCGGCGATCTCCGGCCGCCAGCCGATGCCGACCCCCAGTCGTTCCATGGGCTTCATGTCCCCTTGCCCCCTCTCAGCGGTCCGCGTACGGGCCCGTGTGCCGATGTCATGACCCCGCTGGACCAGGGCCAATCCGGGGGAGGGGACGTTCAGAGCAACATTTGAGGTTCCACACGGCCGGCGCCGGGAGGTCGCGCCCGTAGGGCGGAAGGAGCTCGCCCCCTCCGCCCGTCACCGTGGTGGGGCCCGGGCCGATGCCCGTGACCCCGGGGAAACCCCGTGCACCGGCAGGTACGAGATCCGGGGGACGACCAGCCCATACGGGCCCGGCGGGCCCGCTCGGTCACCGGGCACCCGCCCTGATCGGGCGGCACGCCGGGTCGCCGCGGCGGTGGGCGTGCTGGTCCGGACGGGCGCCGCTCGCCGAGTCGACGGTGATCGTCGCGAAGTGCGCGGCCGCGATTCGGCCGCTGGCAGCGGGCGCAGATCCGGACCGCGGTCACCGGTCGGCTCCAGGCGGCGGGCCCGCCCACCCGTTGACGGTCATGGGATACGGGCCCGTCCTGGCCCGCGACCAGGCCGGCGAACACGGCGTCGTCGCCCAACCGCCCGCCGCAGGCGACGCAGTCCCGGCCGCGGGCCCGGTCGGCGGTGAGCTGCTCGTACGACGGCAGCGGCGCCCCACCACAGGCCACGCTCTGCGCCATCACGGCGCCAACCGCATCTGCGCGGCGGGGACGACGCACTCACGAGCGTCTGCGCCGCGAACGTACGCGGCGTCGTAGCGGCGGCCGAACCGGTCCTCTTCGACGCAGACGTCCCTCAGGGTTCCGACCCTGCCGCTGAGCAAGTCCCGCACGCCCAGCCCGAGCCAGGCATGCGGTACCGAGGACCCCACGGGCCCAGGAGAACGCGATCACGCCGCCCTCGCCGGACGACATCCGCCGGTGGTGCGCGGCATGCGGCGTGCCGGAGCAGGCGGCCGACATCGTGGCCCCGTCACGGACGGCCGAGTCGCTCTCCGTCGAGTGGCGACGCCGCGTTCCCACCGGCCTGCGCCAGCTGCAGCAGAGCTACGTACCCCTGTTCCGGTCGACGCGGCTCTTCCGCGTCCACTCGGCGACCCTCCTGCCCGGGCTCCTGCGAGCCGAGGGCTACGCCACGGGGCTCCTCCGTGCCATCTCCGCATTCCGCGAGATTCCCGACGACGTGGCGGACGCCGTCGCCGCGCGCATGGAGCGGAACCTGATCACGCGGGAGCCGGGCCGCCGGTTCGTCATGGTCATCGAGGGTTCCGCCCTCCGGTACCAGCTCGCCGACCCCGAGGCCATGGCCGCCCAACCCGGCACGTCCTGGCGGCGTCCGCCCTGCCGGCCGTCTCGGTCGGCGTCATCCCCGTGGCGAGGCGGGAACGGCTGCAGTGGCCGCTGGAGACCTTCCACATGTACGACGACACGCTCGTGTCCGTGGAACTGCTGGCCGCCCGCGTCACGGTGACCCACTCCAGCGACATCGCCTTGTACGAGCGGGCGTTCTCAGCGCTGCAGCGGATGGCCGTGTACGGACCGGAAGCGCGCGCCCTGATCGTCGCGGCCATCGACGTCCTCCACGAGCAGGCCGTGCGCAAGGAGCGTCCTCGCCGCCCGTCAGCGGTGCGTGAGGCGGGACCGCAGGGCGGGGTGGTCGGCGATGACCGTGGCCGAGCCGGAGGGGATCTCCGTGAAGCCCGCGTCGCGGACCAGGGGGAGGCCGCTGGTGGTCAGGGTCGGCCAGGTGGTGCGGTCGGCCGTGCGGACCTGGAGGGGGAAGCCCGACTGCTGCCAGGCCGTGCGTTCTGCGGCGGTCAGTTCCCACCAGGCGAGCTGGGCCGCGTGACCGGCCTGGGCCATCGCCTTGCCGGCGGACATGTCCAGGTCCGGGTTGAGCCAGAGGACGGGGACCTCGGGGGTGGGCGGGGCGAGCGGGGCCGGGTCGTCCAGGTCCGTGCCCGACACCTGGAGCTTGGCCAGCTCCTTGGGCCAGCCGTCCAGCGGGATCGGCGGGAAGACCCGGACCTCCGCCGCTTCGCCGTGCACCGTGATGCCGGGGAGGGTGTCGGTCTTGCGCCATTCCGCGCCGCGCGCCCGCCGGACCACCTTGCGGATCCGCGCGTCCTGCCAGTCGCGCACCGCCTGCGCCCACTCGCCCTCGCCGTGCGCGCGCTCGTCCGACAGCAGGACCAGGACGGCGCGGGCGGCCGTCTCCAACGCGTCCGTACGGGCGGGCGGTTCGGCCTTCTCGATCCGTACGACCAGGGGCAGCACGAACTGCGGGGCGTCGTCGCGGGCGATGCGCCCCTGCCGGAACGGGCTGTCGGCCCCCACGGCGGGTACGTCTGAAGTGTGGTGCGTGTCCTGGCTGCTCATCCTGCCAAGGATGCCAGGCTCCGCCTCCAGGAGGATGCCGCGGGGGTGCCGGCCGGGTGAGGATCAGGCTCATGAAGAGCGACCTTTTCTCGTCCGAGAACCTTGCCCAGCCGGCTGCCGCCCCCGGCATGTCCCTGCAGAACGCCAAGTCGGTGAAGTACGCCGTCAACGGTGAGATGCTCGCCCGGCAGGGCTCGATGGTCGCCTTCCGCGGCAACCTGCAGTTCGAGCGCAAGGGCCAGGGCATAGGCGGCATGCTCAAGCGCGCCGTCACCGGCGAGGGGCTGCCGCTGATGGCCGTCCGCGGTCAGGGCGAGGCCTGGTTCGCCCACCAGGCCGGCAACTGCTTCATCGTCGACTTCGAGCCGGGCGACGCCCTGAGCGTCAACGGGCGCAACGTGCTCTGCTTCGACTCCACCCTCGCGTACGAGATCAAGATGGTGAAGGGTGCCGGCATGACGGGCGGCGGCCTCTTCAACAGCGTCTTCACCGGCACCGGCAAGCTCGCCGTGGTCTGCGACGGCAACCCGATCGTCATACCCGTCACCCCGCAGTCCCCGGTGTACGTGGACACGGACGCGGTGGTCGGCTGGAGCGCGCGGCTGGAGACGCACCTGCACCGCTCCCAGTCCGTCGGCTCCATGCTGCGCGGCGGCTCCGGCGAGGCCGTCCAGCTGAAGCTGTCCGGCGACGGCTTCGTCATCGTCCGGCCCAGCGAGGTCACCGAGGCGACGGCGGCCGCCCACTGAAGCTGACCGGTGTCGGACGCCGCCACGGGCCCCGGCGGCCCTGGGTGCTGCGGGGCGTCTCCCTGGAGCTGGCGCCGGGGACGCTCGTGCGCATCGAGGGCCGCAACGGCGGCGGCAAGTCGACGCTGATGCGGATCATCGCCGGGATCGACGCCCCGACGGAGGGGCGCGTGAGGGGGCGCCCGCGTCGCACCGCCTTCGTGCCCGAACGCTTCCCGGCGGCCCTTCCTCTCACCGCGGCGGCCTACCTCAGCCACATGGGCCGGGTGCACGGGCTGCCGCGGGCCGAGGCCGAGCGTCGGGCGGCGTACTGGCTGGAGCGGTTCGGGGCCGGCGCTCACGCCCGCACCCCGCTCGCCGAACTGTCCAAGGGCAGCAGCCAGAAGGTCGCCGTCGCCCAGGCCCTGCTCGCCGAGCCCGGCCTGCTCGTCCTCGACGAGGCCTGGACGGGTCTCGACGCGTCGGCCCGTGCCGAACTGGACGGGGCCGTCGCCGAACGGACGGCCGCCGGCGGGGCGGTGGTCTTCGTCGACCACGACCCGGCGCGGCTCGCGGACGCGGCCGACGCCCGCCACCGGGTGGAGGGGACCGGTCTCGTGCCCGTCCCCGAGCCGGAGGGTGGGCGAACAGGGCCCTGGGTACGGATCCGGGCGGCCGGACCGGCAGGTGCGGTGCCGCCGCTCGGCCTGGACACCGCCCCGCTCGCTCCCGACGGCGGCCTGCTGGTCACGGTGCCCGCTGCCCGGTCCGACGCCGTGCTGCGCGCCCTGCTCACGGCGACGCCTCCCTGGCACGTCCGAGGTGTGGAGGAGCTGCCGTGACCGGATTCACCGGGCTGGCCCCGCTCGCCGCGCTGGTGCGCTATCAGAGCGCGCTGCTGCTGCGTTCGCAGCGGTGGATCGGCCCGCTGCTGCTGTACGCCGCCTTCCTGGCCGCCGGGATCCGGCCCGGTGAGCCGGTGCTCGACTCGCTGGGGTGGGCGGCGGCCGGGCTGGTGCCCGTCGCCGCCTGGCTCGTCCGGGTCTGCGTCACCAACGAGCCCGCCGCCGCGCGCGATTGCGCCGCCGCCGCAGCAGGCCCCGTACGCGTGCACGCGGCGGCCCTGCTGACCGCGCTGGGCGGGGCGCTGCTCGCCGGGGCGGTGGCCGCCGCGGTGGTGCTGCTGGTGGGCGGGCGTGCCGTGGTGACGGCCGGGGCGGCTGCGGCAGCGGCGGCACTGGCGGTGCCGGCCTGCGCGCTGGCCGGTGCGGCGGTCGGGGCGGTGTGCAGCCGGCCACTGGTGCGTCCTACGGGTTTCGCGGTCCTGGCCGGCGGCCTCGGCTCCCTGGCGGCCCTGGGCCTGTCCGGGTCCCCGGCCCGCGGTGCGGTGACCGCGCTGGTCGTGGGGTCCCGTACGGGCACGGTGGCGTCGGCCGGGCTGGCGGCAGCCGCCGTGTCGGCGCTGGTGCTGGCCTGCGGGGCGGGGGCGGTGGCCTGCCTGGCTGCCCGTCGGCGCGGCTGAGCGGGCGCCGCTTCCCGTCCGGGGTCTCGGCCGGCCGGGCCGGTCGGGCGCCCGGTCGTTCGGCCTCCCGTCGTTCGGTCGCCCGTCGTTCGGCCTCCCGTCGTTCGGTCGGCCACCCGCCGTCCCGCCCCGCCGTCGGTCGGTCGCCCGTCAGTCGGTCGGGCACCAGCCGTCCCGCCCCGCCGTCCCGCCCCGCCCGGCATGCGCGGGCTGCGGGGGTCGGGCCCGGAGCCGGCCCGGGGCGGCCGCGCCTACTTTCCGATGAGCTCGGACACCTTCACGAACCGGTAGCCGCGGTTGCGGAGCTCCGGGACGATCTTGCGGATGGCCTCCTCGGTGACGGGGGCGGCGCTGCGCGTGCAGTGCATCACCACCACCGAGCCCGGCTTCACCCCGGCGATCACCTGCTGGGCCACCGCGTTCGGGTCCTTGGCGAAGGCGTCCCCGCTGACCACGTCCCACTGCACCGCGGTGACCTTGGCCGTGGACAGGGCCCGCAGCGCCTGGTCGTCGTAGCAGCCGCCGGGGAAGCGGAAGTAGGGGACGGTGTTGACGGCGCCGGCCGTGCGGAACGCGGCGAAGGCCCGGTCCACGTCGGCCCGGGCGGCCGCGGCGTCGAGGGCGGGGAGCCCGTAGCAGGGGGACTTGAAGGCGTGGTGGCTGTAGGAGTGGTTCGCGATCTCGAAGTTCGGGTCGGTGCCGATCGCCTTCACCTGGTCGGGGTACTCCTCGGCCCAGCGGCCCGTCATGAAGATCGTGGACGGCACCTTGAGGGACCGCAGCGTGGAGATCAGCTGGGGGTTGTCGAAGTGCTCCCCGCCGGCGGCGCGCGGCCCCTGGTCCGAGGTCATGTCGGCGTCGAAGGTCAGGGCGACGGTCTTCTCGGTCTGCTGCTTCGCCCGTTCGAAGACCGGGGTCAGGCCGTTCGGGCCGGGCGGCAGGGTCGGGACCTTGCCGGGTCCGGGGGCGGCGGCCGGGGCGGACGGGGGGGCGTGGGGGGAGGACGCCGCCGGCGCGGGGGCGGCGGGGGTGCCCAGACGGGCCTGCCCGCCCGCACCGGAGGAGGCGGGGGTACTGCCGCCTCCGCATCCGGCGAGGGCGGTGCAGAGCGCGGCACCGAGGGCGGCCGTGGCCACCGCATTGCGCACAGAAAGGGTCACGCACGCAAAATATATGACGATCTGATTGACCGATGTTCACGGCGCGGGGGTGGGTGCGCCAATCCCCCGTCCGCGCGCCGGGGACGCAGGAGCCGGCTCAGTGCCAGGGGCCGGTCACGGCGAAGGTGGTGCCGGGCGCGTAGGCGTTGACGTACAGGGTCCGCCCGTCCGGAGAGAAGGTCACCCCGGCGAACTCGCCGAACTCGGGGGCTCCGGGCGTGCCGATGTCGTCGGCGTTGCGGGCCACCGGATAGACCTCACCGGCCGGCGTGACCCCGAAGACGTACTGGGCGCCGCCGCCGTCCTCGCACACCATCAGGCCGCCGTCGGGGGCGAGGCAGATGTTGTCGGGGGCGTCTCCCGGCAGCTGGACGTCGGTGGCCGGCCCGAAGACCACGTCCAGCCGGACCGTGCGCCGCGCCGGGTCGTGGAACCACACTTGGCCGTGGTGGTCGGCTGCGGCCCCCTCGGCGCTGCGGGCGTAGCTGGAGACGAAGTGGACGCCGCCGTTGCCGCCCCAGTAGCAGCCTTCCAGCTTCTGGGCGTGGGTGATGCCGCCCGGCCCGAAGTCCTGGAACCGGATCGGGGTGCCGGCCGCCGAGGGGTCGGGTACGGGCACCCACTCGGCCGGGAACTCGGCACCGGGCTCGGTGACGACGGACAGGTCCGGCACCCCCGGCACGCGCAGCGCCTCAAGGCGCCCGCCGGCCCGCAGCGAGCCGGTGCCGCCGAGCGGCCGCGCGGGCAGGAAGCGGAAGAAGAGCCCGAAGGGTTCGACGAAGGCGTCCTCGGTCTCGTAGACGGTGCCGCGGTCCGGGTCCACGGCGACGGCCTCGTGGGCGAAGCGGCCCAGGGCGGTCAGCGGGACGGCACCGGAGCGGTGCGGGTCGGCGGGGTCGACCTCGAACACGTAGCCGTGGTCGCGGGTGTAGCCGGAGGTGCCCGCCCGGTCCTCGGTCTCTTCGCAGCTCAGCCACGTGTTCCAGGGGGTGCGGCCGCCCGCGCAGTTGACGGCGGTGCCGGCGAGGGCGACGCGCTCGGAGGTGACCCGGCCCATCGGGTCGAGGTCGAGGAGGGTGCAACCGCCGAGGGCGGCGGGGTCGTACGTCAGGCCGTCGACGGCCGGGACGCGGACGGTCGCCGTGGTCCGGTTCTCGTGGTTGCGGACGAGCCGGACCCCGCCGTCGGCGCCGGCCGCGAAGGCGGCCATGCCGTCGCAGTTGGCGGGTACGGTGCCCTCGCCGGAGCGCAGCGGGTCGCCGGCCCGGGACAGCACGCGGTAGGTGAACCCGGCGGGCAGGTCGAGCAGCCCGTCCGGGTCGGGCAGGAGGGGCCCGTACCCGGCCCGGGCCCGGGCGGCGGCCCGCGGGTCGGCGGCGTGGAGTGCGCCGAGGCTCCCGACGAGGGTGATGCCGGCGGCGAGCAGACTGCGGCGGGAGAGGGACATGGCGGTTCCCCGGGGCGAGGGCGGCAGTTGACCGGCCCGTGGTACCACGTCCGCCGTCGCGCCCCCGGACACCCCGCCCGCTCCCTCACCCCACCGGCCGCCCGGAACGCCCCGGCCGATCCGGGCGGGCCGGGGCGTCTGCGGTGGTGCCGGCCCCGGGGCGGCGGCGCGGGCGCCCCGGCTCCCGGGGCGGATCCGCGGGACGGGGCCCGTCAGGGCGTCAGGCGAGCGTGGCGCTGAGGGTGATGGTGGTGCCCGTCAGGGCCTGGCTGACCGGGCAGTTCTTCTTGGCGTCCTCGGCCGCGGCCTGGAAGCCCGCCTCGTCCAGCCCGGGGACCGTGCCCTCCACGGTCAGGTGGATGCCGGTGATGCCCTCGCCCGGCTGGAAGGTGACGTCCGCCTTGGTCTCCAGGCGGGTCGGCGGGGTGCCCTTGCCGGTCAGGCCGTGGGACAGGGCCATCGAGAAGCAGCTGGAGTGCGCGGCCGCGATCAGCTCCTCCGGGCTGGTCTTGCCGTTCGCGGCCTCCGCACGGGAGGGCCAGGAGACGTCGTACGAACCGATGCCCGAGGAATCGAGGGTGACGACACCCTTGCCCTCCAGCAGGTTGCCTTCCCAGACGGTGTGTGCGTGACGGGTGGTGGCCATGGTCGCTGGTATCCCTTCGCAGGAAAGTGGAGAACGGCCGGTCCGCCCGAAAAGCGGCCCGGCGCCCCCAAACCTACTGGGACACCAGGGGTTTCGCGTCGCGCGCCAGGGCCGTGAGCCGGGATATGGCGCGGAAGTACTTCTTGCGGTAGCCGCCGTTCAGCATGTCGTCGCTGAACAGCCTGTCGAACGGGACACCCGAGGCGAGCACCGGTATCTCGCGGTCGTACAGCCGGTCCGCGAGCACGACGAGCCGCAGCGCGGTCGACTGGTCCGGCACCGGGACCACGTCGGTGAGGCAGACCGCGGACACGCCCTCGGTGAGGGCGCCGTACCGGCTGGGGTGCACCTTGGCCAGGTGGTCGAGGAGGCCGGGGAAGTCGTCCAGGCTCGCGCCCCCGGTCGCGTACGCGGCCTTCGTCACCTGCTCGTCCGAGAACGGTGCCGGTGCCTCCGGCAACCCGCGGTGGCGGTAGTCCTGGCCGTCGATGCGCAGCGGCCGGAAGTGCGCGGAGAGCCCCTGGATCTCGCGCAGGAAGTCCACTGCGGCGAACCTGCCCTCGCCGAGCTTGCCGGGCAGCGTGTTGGAGGTGGCGGCCAGCGCCACGCCCCGCTCGACCAGCCGGCTGAGCAGGGAGGACACGAGCACGGTGTCGCCCGGGTCGTCGAGCTCGAACTCGTCGATGCACAGCAGCCGGTGCCCGCCCAGGGTCTCCACCGTCTGCTGGAAGCCGAGGGCGCCGACCAGGTTGGTCAGCTCCACGAAGGTGCCGAAGGCCTTCAGTGCGGGCTCGGCCGGGGTCGCGTGCCACAGGGAGGCCAGCAGGTGGGTCTTGCCGACGCCGTAGCCGCCGTCGAGGTACACCCCGCGCGGGGCGGCGGGGGCCGCGGCCTTCGGGGCGCGGGAGAACCAGCGCCGCTTGCCGGAGCCGCTGGCGTGCGCGCCGCCCAGCCCGGCGGCGAAGCCGCTGAGGGTGGAGACGGCCTCGGCCTGGCTGGGCTGGGTGGGGTCCGGCACGTACGTGTCGAAGCGCACCGAGTCGAACCGCGGCGGGGGCACCATCTCGGCCACCAGCCGCTCGGCGGGCACCCGGGGCTCGCGGGCGCAGAGGGACTGCGGGCCCGCGTCGGCTATCGGGGATCGCCCGTGGGTGGAACCGGAGGCGGAGAGTGATGTTGGCACAGCTCCTCACTGTACGCGGCGTGGCACACTGCACCGATGCGACGCCTGTTCCCTGTGACCGATCAGACACCCCGCCCCGAGGGCCCCCGTCCCGAGGGCGGCTCCCGTCCCCGGGGCGGTGGTCCCGCGGACCGGCCCGGTGGGCACCCCGCGGCCTTCGAGGACCGCGAGTGGTCGCTGGACGAGCTGGCCGAGGCCTACGCGTACCCCGAGATCGGGCCGGACGGCCACTGGCTGCGGGCGAACATGGTGTCGACCCTGGACGGCGCCGCCCAGCACGAGGGTCGCTCGCAGCCGATCTCCAGTGACACCGACATGCGGGTCTTCGGCACCCTGCGGGCGCTGGCCGATGTGGTCATCGCCGGCGCGGAAACGGTTCGCCAGGAGGGGTACCGCCCGGCCCGGGCGCGGGAGGCCTTCGCGGCCCGCCGCGCGGCCGCCGGGCAGGGGCCCGCGCCCGCCATCGCGGTGGTCACGGCCGGGGCGGACCTGGACTACTCGCTGCCCCTGTTCACCTCCCCCCTGGTGCCGACGCTCCTCGTCACCGGCGCCGGCGCCCCGGCCGACAAGGTGGCCGAGGCGTCCCGGGCCGGGGCCGAGATCGTGGTGGCCGGGGACGGGGCCGCCGTGGACCCGGTCCGCGCGGTACGGGAGCTCGCCGCCCGCGGGCTGCGCCGTCAGCTGACCGAGGGCGGGCCCCGGTTGCTGGGCCAGTTCGTGGCCGCCGACGTGCTCGACGAGCTGTGCCTGACGATCTCCCCGATGCTCACGGCCGGTGACGCCCAGCGCATCGCCGGAGGGCCCGCGGTGGCCGTGCCGCACCGGCTCGCACCGGCCTCCGTGCTGGAGGAGGCCGGGTTCCTCTTCACGAGCTACCGTCGGATCTGACAAAAGCGGAATTCCTCGTTCCGCTTGGCTTCCGCTGGGCACATATATCTGCGCACGCCCCGTGCGAGAGCGGGGCAGGATGGTTTCCGCAGGGCTGCGGCCGCCTGACCGCGGCCAATGGAGGAGAGGGCGTCCGTGTTCACGAGCGTTTTGATGATCGAGCAGCCGCTGACCGCCGTCGACGCGGACTTCGTGACCAGCCTGCACGGGGACGACCCGGTCTCCTTCATCGTGCTCATGCAGCCCCGGGGCGACCAGGACCGGCTGCTGCGCGCCATCGACGACGTCGCCCTCGGCGAGCTGCCCGAGGCCCTGCACGAGGCCGACATCCCCGAGGGCGAGGCCGCGCTCGGCCCCGCCGAGCAGGCCCTCGCCCACTCCCTGGAGGCCCTGCGCAGGAGAGGCGCCCAGGCCGTGGGGGAGATCGTCCAGCACCATCCGCTCGACAAACTGCGCGAGGTCGTCGAGGCCTCGAAGGCCGACGAGGTGATCGTTCTGACCGCCCCGCACTTCGTCGAGGAGTTCTTCCACCGGGACTGGGCCTCCCGCGCCCGCCACAAGGTCGGGGTTCCGGTGCTCAAGCTCTTCGCCCACAACGAATAGGCTGGCGTCCGACACACCCGTCGAGCCGACCGGCCGACACCCGTCGAGCCCACCGGGCCGGCCCGCACGGCGGGCCGACCGGCGGACCCGCTCGGCACGCACCGCCGTACCGCCCGAACCGCCCGACCCGCACCTTGGGGAGCCCCGATATGACGCCGCCGCCCGGCCTGCCGAACGCCATGGAACGCCCGCACTTCATCGGCATCGGCGGCGCCGGAATGTCCGGCATCGCGAAGATCCTCGCCCAGCGCGGCGCCCGGGTCGCCGGCAGTGACGCCCGCGACTCCGACACCGCCCAGGCGCTGCGCGCCCACGGCGCCACCGTCCACATCGGGCACGCCGCCGGGCACCTCGCCGACGACGCCACCTGCGTGGTCGTCTCCAGCGCGATCCGCGCCGACAACCCCGAGCTCGCCCGCGCCGCCGAGCTCGGCATCCCCGTCGTGCACCGCTCCGACGCCCTCGCCGCCCTGATGGACGGCCTGCGGCCGATCGCCGTCGCCGGCACCCACGGCAAGACCACCACCACCTCGATGCTGGCGGTCTCCCTGTCGGCGCTCGGCCTGGACCCCTCGTACGCCATCGGCGGCGACCTCGACGCCCCGGGCTCCAACGCCCACCACGGGACCGGCGACATCTTCGTGGCCGAGGCGGACGAGAGCGACCGCAGCTTCCACAAGTACACCCCGCAGGTCGCGATCATCCTGAACGCGGAGCTCGACCACCACGCGAACTACGCGTCGATGGACGAGATCTACGAGTCCTTCGAGACCTTCGTCGGCAAGATCGTGCCCGGCGGCACCCTGGTCGTCGCCCACGGCCAGGCCGGCGCGGCCGAGATCGCCGCCCGCGTCAGCGGCAACCCCCAGCTGATGATCACCACGTACGGTGAGGACCAGGCCGCCGACGTCTGGATCCGGAAGATCACCCCCCGCGGCCTGACCAGCGAGGTCTCCGTCGTGATCGACGGCTGCGAGATCGTCTTCACCGTCTCCGTGCCCGGCCGCCACTACGCGCACAACGCCGTCGCCGCCCTCGCCGCCGGCGTGGCCCTCGGCATCCCCGCCGACGACCTGGCCTCCGCCCTCGGCAAGTACACCGGCGTCAAGCGCCGCCTCCAGCTCAAGGGCGAGGCCGCCGGCGTACAGGTCATCGACTCCTACGCCCACCACCCCACCGAGATGACCGCCGACCTGGAGGCCATCCGCGGGGCGGCCGGGGACTCCCGGATCCTGGTCGTCTTCCAGCCGCACCTGTTCTCGCGCACCCAGGAGCTGGGCAAGGAGATGGGCCAGTCCCTCGCCCTCGCCGACTCCGCCGTGGTCCTGGACATCTACCCGGCCCGCGAGGACCCGATCCCGGGGGTCACCAGCGAGATCATCATCGCGGCCGCGCGTGCGGCCGGCGCCGACGTCACCGCCGAGCACGACAAGGCCGCCGTCGCCGACGTCATCGCGGGAATGGCGAAGCCGGGTGATCTCGTTCTGACGATGGGCGCGGGAGACGTCACGGACCTCGGTCCGGCGATCCTGGCCCGCCTGTCCGGCTGACCTACGGGTCGACGGGCCGGACGAGAAGACACAGGGAGAGGGAGCGGAAGAGCCATGGCGTACGAGGTCGAGAAGACGGACGAGCAGTGGCAGGCGGAGCTGACGCCGTCCGAGTACCAGGTACTGCGGCTGGCGGGCACCGAGCCGGCGTTCCGAGGCGAGTACACGGACACCAAGACGCCCGGCATCTACAGCTGCCGCGGCTGCGGCGCCGAGCTCTTCCGCTCCACCGAGAAGTTCGAGTCGCACTGCGGCTGGCCGTCCTTCTACGACCCGAAGGACTCGGACGCGGTCGAACTGCGGGCCGACACCTCGCACGGCATGGTCCGCACCGAGGTCCTCTGCGCCCGCTGCGGCTCCCACCTGGGCCACGTCTTCGAGGGCGAGGGCTACCCGACCCCCACGGACCAGCGCTACTGCATCAACTCGATCTCCCTCCGCCTGGCTCCGGACGAGGGCTGAGACCAACTGACCCGGCCCCTGCCCTCCCGGCGCGGTCGGGTCAGGCCGTGTCGGGCGGCGCAGGCGGCGTCGCCTCCGTCGGCGAACCGGGACGAGGCGCTCCGGTCGAGGAACCGCCGTCCCGCCCCGGCCAAGGGGCCGGCGGGGAAAGGCGGTTCGTCACGGAGGCGAAGGCTTTGGCCATGGCCGGCTCGTAGACTGGCCGGCGCCGGGGCGCACGGGTCCCGGGCCGTGCGGCACCCGGGCGCGCGCTGTGCGGCGGCATGACGCGCCACGAGGTGAACGAGCCATCCTGTACTTGATCATTGCCTGCGACTTACTCTTCTGGGTCCTCCTCGCGGCCGGACTCGCCGCCCGCTACGCGAAGGGATGGAGACGCCTCGGCGGCGCGCTCCTGCTGTGCGTCCCCCTCCTCGACGTCGTGCTGCTGGCGGCCACCGTCCTCAGTCTGCGGGACGGGGCCGAGCCGAGCATCTGGCACGGGCTCTCCGCGGCCTACCTCGGCTTCACCGCGGCCTTCGGGCACGACACCCTGCGCTGGGCCGACGCCAAGTTCGCCCGCCGCTTCGGCGCCGCCACCGAGCAGCCGCGGCCCGTCCCGTACGGCCGGGCCCGCATCCGCCAGGAGTGGCGCTCCTGGTTCCGCTTCCTGCTGGCGTACGCCGTCAGCTGCGCGCTGCTGCTCGGCATGGTGTGGCTCGTCGGCGGCCCGGAGCGCGGATCCCTCCTCCTCGTCTGGCTGAACCCGCTCACCAAGATCCTGCTGTACAGCCTCGTCTGGCCGGTCATCGTGACGTTCAGGCCCGGCCGCGCCCCGGCCTGACCCCGTCCGCCGGCTCCACCAGAACCGCCACTTCGCCGCCGGGGCCACCGGTGCCCGGCGGGGCCAGGGTCGCCAGGTAGGCGTCCAGGGTGTGGTGCGGGGTCCAGCCCTGGGAGTGGGCGCGGGTCAGGTCCAGGACCACGGAGTGGGCCAGCTGGTCCACCGCGTACCGGCTCAGGAGCGGTTCGCCGCCGCGCGCCAGGGCTTCCGCGGCGCGGGCGGCCGTACGGGCCAGGGCCGGCGGGAGGTGGCGGACGCGGGCCGTGATGCCGTGGGCGTGCAGCACCCGGCGTACGGTCTCGTCCCGCGGGTACGGCTGGGCGTCGGCCACGTTGTACGCACCAGGCGCCCATCTGGCCGCCGCGAGCGCCGCGTCGGCCAGGTTCTCCACCGCCGTCAGGCTGAGCAGGACGTCCGGGCCCGGGAGGAACAGCGTCCCCGCCCGCACCCGGGACACGATGCGGGGCAGCAAGGTCGTGTCCCCCGGCCCGTAGACGGCCCGCGGCCGGAGCACCACCGCCCCCGCGGCGAGGGCGAGCGCCTCGCCCTCCGCCTTGGTCCGCCCGTACGCGTTCAGCTGGCCGGCGCGCGGATGGTCCTCGCCGACCAGGCTGCGGTCCGGGCGCGGGTCGTACACGCTCGCACTGCTCACCCACACCACCGGCCTGCCGCCCGCGGCCCGCAGCAGCCGGTCGGTGCCGCCGACGTTGACCGCGTGCATCTCCGCCTCGGCCGGCGAACCGGGCGCCGGATCGCCGACCGCCGCCGCGCAGTGCACGACGAGGTCCACCCCCGCCAGGTCCGGAAGGTCACGGGCCGCGTCCCAGAACCGGTGCTGCCCGACGGGACCGGGCCTGCGGCCCACGCACACCACCTCCGCCCCGCGGGCGGCGGCCGCCCGGGCCACGTGCCCCCCGCAGAAGCCGCTCGCCCCCGTCACCGCGATCCGACGGCTCATGCGCCAGCCGCCTTCACCGTGAGGACCCGCCAGCCGGGCAGGGCCGCCCGCCGGTCCACGCGGGCGCGGACGACCTGTGGCCGGTACGGGGCCAGCGCCGCCAGGACGTCGGCCAGCTGGGCCCGGGCCAGCCGGGCACCGGGGCAGGCGTGCGGGCCTGCGCCGAACACCAAGTGGGCGTCGGCCGGCGCGGCCGGATCCAGGGCGTCGGGGTCGCGCCGGTGCGCCGCGGCGGCGTGCCGGGCGACCAGCAACAGCCGGTCGCCGCCCCGCACCGGGCAGCCGCCGACGCTCCCCTCCGCGGCCGCGACCCGCGGAAGCACCGGCGAAGCCGCGGTCACCCGCAGCAACTCGTCGGCCAGCCGGGGCAGCAGCGCCGGGTCGGCGGCCTGCTCCCACAGCCCTGCATCGGCACACCAGGCCACGGCACGCGGCAGCGCAGCCACGCTGGTGTTGACGGCGGCCACCGCCACCATCGCCCCCAACGCCCCCTCCACCGCACGCGCCTCCGAGACCGTGCCCGTGCCCGTGCCCTTGACCGTGGCGCTGCCGTTCGGCTCCGGGCGAGCGTCCGGGCCCGGGCCGGAGTTCGCGGCGGTGGCGCGGGGTGCGTTCCACGCGGCGGTGGTGGACGCGTGTCCGCCACCGGCCGTCGCCGCAGTCCCGGTCAGCAGGGACTGCAGGGTGCGGGCCGTCCGGGCGGCAGCGGACGCCGCGCCGGGACGGGGGAGGCCCGGCAGGTGGTCGCGGACCGAGGCGGCCGCCGCGTCGGCGGCCGCGCGGGCCACCGCCAGCGGTTCCGCGTCCGTGCCGAGGAGATCGCAGACCACCGATCCGGACAGCTCCCGGGTCAGGGCCACCAGGTCCACCTCGCCTCCCGCGGCGAGCGGCGCGAGCCGCTGCTCCAGCAACGGCCGCCACCGCTCCCGCAGTTGCTCCACCCCGGCCGCGCCGAGCCCGTCGGCGAGCGAGCGCCGGTCCGACCGGTGCCCGCTGCCCTCCTGGTCGAACAGCACGCCACCGCCGGGGGATCCCGCCCCCGCCAGCGCCTCGCGCGCCGCGGCCCCCGTGGTGCCGGCGGCCGTACGGTCGAGCGGGAGCCGGGTCAGCGCCTCCCGGTAGGCGGCCGCGTCGTGGACCAGCAGGGTCCGCCCGAGCCGGCGCACACCGCGCCCGCCCCGCGTCGCGGCGAGCAGCGCGAACAGCAGCGGGTGGCTCCGCAGGTACACCCGCCGGTCCCGGCGGCGGGCCCGCCGGGCAGCCCTTGCGTCCCTTGCCGTCGTCGTACCGGGCCGCGCCGGCGCCGGGCCGGCCTCCGGCCTCTCGGGCACCGCGCCCGTGCCGCCCGTCACCGGGCAGGCCGCGGCCACGGCTGCGCCTGCCGGCCCGGGCCCGGTCCCGTCGGCGGGAGCCGGGGTCGGGGTCGGAGCTGCGGTGGGCCGGGCCGCGTCGGGCCGTCCTTGCGCGGCGGGTGCCGGCCGTGCGGCCGTCCCGACCCGCGGTGTCACGGGCTCGGCCGGGGCCGGGGCGGCCGTGGTCCGACGGGCTGCTGTGGGCCGTCCTTGCGCGGCGGGTGCCGGCCGTGCGGCCGTCCCGACCCGCGGTGTCACGGGCTCGGCCGGGGCCACCGGGGCGGCCGTGGTCCGACGGGCTGCCGCGGGCCGTCCTTCCGCGGCGGGTGCCGGCCGTGCGGCCCCGGCCGGGCCCGGTGCTGCGGGCCGGCCCGGGGCGGTTGTCGCGGGAGCTGTCGCCGCGGGGGTTGCCGGCCGCGGGGCGGTCGTTCCGGCGGGCGGTGTTGCACGACGACCCGTGCCCCCGGCGGCCGTCGTGGCCCCGGCCGCAGTGGTCTGCGCCGTCGCTGCCCCCACGGTCGGTCGCAGGGTCGTTCCGTCGGTCGGGCGGGTCGTGGGGGCGGTCATCGGGCGCCCCCGAGGCGGGAGGCCGCCAGGGCCGCGGCTGCCGTGCGGTCCGGTTTGCGGGACCGCCCGGACAGCGGGACGTCCGCGAACAGCACCGCGTCGGGCCGGGCGGAGCCCATCCGCCGCAGCGGATCCGCGAGCGCGGCCCGCAGCTCCGGCGCGGCGACCCCGCGCCGCGGCTGTACGACGGCCACCAGCCGCTCGTCGCCCGCCGTCTCCGCGGTCCCGCCGGCCGGGACGCCGACGAGCACGGCCAGCTCCACCCCCGGCACGTGCAGGGAGGGCTCGTACAGCCCCGGGTAGATGTTCTCGGCGCGGCGCAGCACCATGTCCTTCGTCCTTCCCTCCAGCACGATCCGGCCCGTCCCGTCCAGTCGGGCGCGGTCCCCCGTCCGCACCCACGGGTCGGGCTCCTCGCCCAGGTAGCGGTGCCGGGCCGCCGGCCCGGCCAGCAGCAGATGCCCGTCCTCGTCCGTCTTCGCCGTCACCCCCGGCAGCGGGGCGCCCACCAGGTCGCCGGGGCCGTCGTACGCGGCCTTCTCCGCCGCTTCCACGGCGGCGGCCGGGAAGAGCTCGGTCAGCGCGTACACCCCCCAGGCCCGTTCCGCGCCCGCCTCCCGTACGCGGCCCAGCAGTTCGGCGCCCGCCGGGGCGGAGCCCGTCCACACGCGCCCGTGGAACCTGGCGCCCGCGCCCAGCGCGTCACGAAGTTGAGGGGGCGTCATGTACGTGTCCACCGGCTGCAGGCGGTGCAGCTGACGGGCCAGGACCCGCGGGGAGCGGGCGGGGAGGGCGACCGGGGCGCCGCGGGTGAGGGCCGGTACGAGCACGAAGAACGTGCCCCCGAGCACAGGTCGGTCGTCGTGACGGAGGTTCCCGGACTCCTCGGCCCCCGCGAACAGGGCGCTCACCGTTTCCATCCCGGCGGCCAGGCTCGCCCGCGTGTGCACCACGGCCCGCGGCTTCGAGGTGGTCCCCGAGGTGAAGACGATCACCGCGTCGGCGTCTGCCGGAACGGAGGCTCCGCGGCCCGCCGCCCCGGTCGGGCGCGGCGCCCGCAGGTCCAGCGCCGGCGCGCACCCCGGAAGCCGCGGCCCGGCGGTGGCCACGGGCGCGCCGAGCCCGGCCAGGTCCGGCAGTGCCAGCCGGGCCCTGCGGGCCAGCGGCCGTGCCCACCCGGCGACGGCCTGCGCGGCCGCGTCGGCCACCACCAGCGAGGGCCGGGCCAGCGCGAGCCGGGCGCGCAGCACGTCGGGTCCTGCGCCGGGGTCGAGGACGGCCCCGCGCAGCCCGAGCCGCCACAGGGCCAGCAGCAGGGCGAGGGCCCGCGGCCCGGGCCGGACGGCGACGCCGACGGTGTCCCCGGCGCGCAGCCCCCGCGCGTGCAGGGCGGCGGCGTACGCGTCGGCCAGGTCGGCGAGTTCGCCGCAGCGGGCGCGCACCCGGGGCGCGCCCGTACGGGAGGCGGTCAGGACGGCCGGCCGCTCGGGGCGGCTGCGCAGCGCGTGGTCGAGTCGGTCGAGCATCAGCGGGGGTCGTCCGTTCCGTGCGGGCCGCTGCCCTGGTCGAGGTACCAGCGGGCGGTGCCGAGGATCCCGTACGCCCGCAGCCGACGCGTGGAGTTCTCCACGACCATGGACCGGCAGCGGCTGATGCGGTCGGTGTGCCGGCGTACGGCGTTCAGGAAGAGCCGGTCGGTGGGCGACGGGCGCCGCGGCATGCCGCCGACCGCCAGGTACAGCTCGGCGGTGATGGCCATGTTGTTCCCGGCGTGCATCCGGTACGGGGCCCGGAACTCGCCCCGCCGTACGTGCTGCGGCCGCAGCCGCCCGAACAGCGCCGCGAGGGAGACCAGGGCGGCGAACCCGGCCCGGCCGACCGGCCCGTGCTCGTCCCGCCGGGCGGTGATCCGCCCGCACACCAGGCCCGGCCGGGCCGTCAGCGCCGCCCGCGCGGCCCCCGCCCAGCCGGGGCGGGGGATGCAGTCGCCGTCCGTGCGGGCCAGCAGGGTCGCCCCCTGCCCGATCGCGTACCGGAAGCCGGTGTCCACGGCGGAGCCGACCCCCTTCTCCGGCTCCTCCAGGACCCGCACGGGGAACGGCGCGGTCTTCGCGAACTCCCGGGCGATGTCCCCGGTCCGGTCCGTGGAGGCGTTGTCGACGACCAGCAACGTGAAGTCCCGGTCCCGCTGCGCGGCGAGTGCGGCGAGCGTGCCGGGCAGCCGGGCCTCCTCCTGGTGGGCGGGCACCACCACCCACAACGCGTGCCCGCCGCTCACGACTTCTCCCAGACCATCGTCATGATGCTGATGCCGCCGCCCAACCCCACGCACAGCACCCGTTCGCCCGGGGCGAGTTCGGCGAACACCCGGTCCAGCTGGACCCCGATGCTCGCGCTCGCGACGTTCCCGAGTTCGGGCACCGTCACCACCAGTTTGCCGGCCGGCACCCCGGTCAGCTCGGCGAACCGCTCCAGGTACGGCACGGTCACCTGGTGCACCAGCACCTTCGCGACACCGTCCCAGTCCAGGCCCGTACGGTGCAGCGTCCGGTCGATGACCGCCGTACCCACCTTCTCGAACACGCCCCGCAGTTCGTGCCCGTCACCGCGGAAATACGTGTACGCGTCCCCGCGCGGGTGCCGGGAGCCGCCGCCCGGGATGCCCCCGACCTCCCAGTGCTCCGAGCGCGTCTCGGTGTCCACGTCGAGGATCCCGCCGCGTTCCACCGCCTCCACGACCACGGCCGCGCCCGCGTCACCGAAGGTGTACCCGGCGAAGCCGTCGCGCAGCTCCGCGAAGCTGCCCGGCTCGTACTGCACGGCCCGGCTCGGGGTCTCCCCGGTGACGACCAGTGCCCGCCGGGCACGCCCGGCCAGGATCATCGCCCGGGCGAGGTCGATGCCGTTGATGAAGCTGTTGCAGGCGTTGGTGACGTCCACGGCGTGGGCCCGCGTCCCGAGCTCGGCCTGCACGATGTGCGCGGTGGCCGGTTCGACCATGTCGCGGGACGCGGACGCGAAGAGCAGCAGGTCGACGTCGGGCGCGGTGAGCCCGGCCGCCGCCAGCGCCCGGCGGGCCGCGCCCGCGGCGAGCGTCGACGCGTACACGCCGGGGCCGGCGATCCGGCGGGTGCGGATCCCGGTGGCCTGCGTCAGCAGCCTCGGGGGCAGCGCGAGACCGCTGCGCCGCGCCACCTCCTGCTGGAGGGAGTCCGAGGACAGGACCTCCTCGGGCAGCACGCTGCCGACGGCGGTGATGCCGGCGGCGCGGGGCTGCGGTTCGTACGACTGAAGGAACATGCCCTCACGATGGCAAGGCGGCCGTGACCCGGGCCTGAGTACGGATGCTCAGATCGCACGCGCGTGCGCACGTTCCCACCTGAGTACCCGGGCCCGCTGATCACGCCCAACGGGGGGACAGGCACGGCCGGTTTTCGTAGGGTGAGGTGCAGACCACGGGAGGGCCGCATGGTGCAGACGGCAATACGCCAGTTACCGGAACTGGCGCAGTACCGGACCGACGCGGTGACGCGCCACCTGTGCGCGGGCGCCCACCTCGACGAGGGCTTCGCCCGCGAGGTCGACATCGAGCTCACCGAGGACCGGCTGGGCGCCATCGGCCTCACCCTCGGCATCGACCTGATCGCCCTCGCCCGCCACGCCCGCGCCGCGGTCCGCCGGATCGACGTCCGGGACCGGTTCCTGAGCTGGATCTGCGTCGTCTGCGTCTGGGTGGCCGTACCGGCCCTGCTGTACGCGGCCGTCGCCGGCCCTGCGGGGCTCGGCTACACGGCCGTCGCGGCGATCGTCCTCGGGTCCGGGAGCGCCTGGTGGCTCGTCCACCGCGCCGAGAGCGAGGCCCGCAGGGCGGCGCTCACCGTGGAGCACGGCTCCGAGCGGCCCGCGGACCTGGCCCCGGCGGTCGAACCGGAGGCGGAGCAGCGGCTCCGCGACCAGAGGAAGGCCAACGTCGTCCCGTACACGGCGAGCGCCGAGCGCACCAACCCCTTCGTCGGCAGCGGCTCGAAGCTCAAGGAGATGGTGTGGCAGCCCATCGACGTGAGCCGGCCCGCCGACGACCCCGCGGGCGGCGGCAAGCTCACCATCAAGCCGTTCGACGCGATCGACCTGCACACCTTCGTCGCCCGTGAGATGGAGAACATCGCCGGCCTCAAGGGCCTGCGCGCCCGCAACCGGCTGTACGTGATCGGCAACCACGTCCCGTACGTCAACGAACTCCTCCCGGACCGGCTGCGCATGCCCCGCTCCCAGATCCCCAAGCAGCTCGTCCAGGCGGGCCTGGTCCAGTCGGGCGCCGGCATGCGCACCTACCTCAGCCTGGAGCGGGCCGGTGAGGGCGGCCGCGCCATCGTCTCCATGCACCTGCGGGCCCGCCTCCAGCACCCGAGCCTCACCTGGGAGGTGTCGGCATACGGGATCCCCCCGCTGCAGGCCCGCTTCGACCGGGTGAACCAGCTGCCGGTGGACGGGTTCGAGCGCTGGTGGAGCCTGGTCTCGTACGCGACCGGCGCCACCCCGTCCCTGCTGCTCGGCGCTCCCCGCCGGGTTTCGCGCCTAGCCTCGGAGCGGCGCCGGCGGGCCCGCACCCTGGAGAAGTGGCGCCGCGAGATCGACAAGCGGCACCTGCTGTACGACTACGGGGCCGCCGACAGCATCCGCGAACGGGTCTCCGACTGGAAGCAGCTGGGCTTCTCCGAGCGCACCGACTCCCAGGACTTCCTCCAGCGCCTGCAGCAGGGCGTGCTGATAGCGACCGAGCGGTTCCTGAAGGACCACAACGTCGACACCAGCTCCTACGACCAGGCGCAGCAGGTCATCAACACCCACACCTACAACTTCCAGGGCGACATCCACGGCCCGGGCAACTACGGCCCCGGCGGCACCATCAACGGCCACGGGGCGGGCCCGGGCACGCCCCCGCCGGGCGGCGGCCAGGGCCCGTCGCACCCCTGAGCCCCCACATCCGCAGCGCGAGGAGGAACGACGCATGGGCGGCAACTACACCTTCAACGGCAACATCAACGGCCCCGCCAACTTCGGGGACAACGGCGTCATCAACGTCGGGCGGCAGGACACCGCCGCCCAGACCCTGCAGCTGGCCACGCAGCTCGCCCAGTGGCTCCGCGACCAGGGCGCCGCCCCGGCCCGCATCGAGGCGGCGGAGGTCCTGCGCGGCGAACTGGACCGCGCCGTCCAGGAGCGCCGCCCCGCCGAACCGGGCCTGATCCGCCGCTCCCTGGAGACCATCACCCTCGGCCTGGGTGCGGGCAGCAGCGGTTTCACCCTCGCACAGGAGATCGGCCGCCTCGTCAACGGCGGCTGACCCCGCCCCGGCCCGTCCGATTCCGCACCTTGACGGCGACGCCCTCGCCGGGACGATCGACGGACGGGATCCGGGCCATGAAACACGCACTGAAGACGCTCCAGCAGGAGCCGTGGCAGGTGTGGCCGTGCCGGCTGGACGGGGAGGCCAGCGCGGACAACCGGGCCATGGTCGGGGCGAAGGTCCTGCTGCTGGCACCCGACCGCACCCCGGTCGCCGCGTTCCGCGGGGCGATGTCCTCCGATCACTGGCTGTCGGTGCGGGACGGGCGCGGAGTGGTCTGGTTCTGCGGCGACCTGCGGGGCGGCGGCTGGATCGCGCTGCCCACCCGTCCGGCCGCATCCCTGTTCCGGGCCGTCCCGGCGCCGGACCTCCTCGGTACCCGGACGCCGACGACCGGTGCACTGGCCGGACTGGAGGAGGCCGCCGTCGAGGTGGCCACCAGCGAGACCGTGTGGACGTGGATCAGCGAGCAGTAGCAGCCCGGAGGGCCGGGGCCCAGGCCCCGGTGACGCCCGGCTACTTGGTGCGGACGACGGCGCGGGCTCCGCCGAAGTCGAGTTCCAGGCCCGAGCGGAGCGGGACCGTCTGGCCCGGGTCGATGCGCTGGGTGGTGCCGTCCGCCCGGGTGCCCGTCCACGCCGTGGCCGAACGGTTCGCGAGGCCGAACCGACCCGGCTTCTGCGGGTGTTCGGTCAGCTGCGCGACCAGCGTGGTGTCGCCGTAGTCGTGCCGGGCCGGCTCGGGGGCCAGGTGGTGCGCCTGCACCCGCGAGGACCGGTGCAGCAGGATGTGGTGCTCGGTGCGCGGCGGGGGAGTGGTCAGCACCAGCCGGGGCGGCAGCACCAGCACGTTCCCGCAGCCCCAGCAGGTCCCCGGGGCGGCGGACCGCGGCTCGGTCATGTTCTGCCGACCGCAGTGCGCGCACTCCACCACCGCGTCGTACACGGCCCGCAGGGTGTCCCGCCACTGGCCCTCCCGGACCCGGGCGGCCGGGGCGTGCAGGCCCGTGGTGAAGTTCTTCGTGAACAGGTCCCGCAGCGAGCCCGGGGCCGCCGCCCAGGTGGCCAGCACCGTCTGCTGCTCGGCCGGGTCGGGGGCGTTGGACCGGTCCTGCGGATCGAAGACGAACAGCGGCTGCCTCCCGTACAGCTTGCGCTCGGCGGCCTCGTCCAGGCAGTGGATCGCCAGCTCCCGCCGCCCCTTGAGGGGGTGGTGGTTCATCAGCAGCATGAACAGCAGCACCGACAGGGAGTGCAGGTCGCTCTGCGTGCCGGGAGTGGCCCCCGGGTCGCCCCGCACCAGTTCGGGCGCCATGAACTCCATGGTCCCCGAGATGCCGGTGCTGTCGCCCTCCACCACCGCGTTGTCGTTGTCGCAGACCAGCACGTCCCCGGTGGCCGGGTCGAAGAAGATGTTCCCCCAGGAGATGTCCCGGTACGCGATCCCGCGCGAGTGCAGCGCCTGGTAGGCCTCGACCGTGTACAGGCAGGCCTTCAACAGGGCCCGCGTCGAGGTGCGCAGCTGCCGTCGGAACAGCAGGGGCAGCCCCTTGAACCGGTCCGGCCGGATGTCCATCAGGTACCCGAAGCCCCCGCGCCCGTCGGCCACGAAGTCCAGGGGCCACAGGAAGCGGTCGTCGTCGAAGCCGCGGCCCACCAGCTGGCGCACGATGGCCTCCTGCGCGGGTGTCGCGCACGCCGGGTAGTACCACTTGAGGGCCTGGTCCCCGGCCGGGGTCCGGACCCGGTAGACCTCCCCCTGGCCACCGGCGCCGAGCAGGTTGAAGACGTCCACGGCCATGCCGCTGTCGGTCGTCAGCCGGGTACCGCTGTCGAGCATGCCGCTCATGATCCACTCCTGTGCGGGTCTTCTGTCGTCGTGTCGGTGCCGGCGTCCGGGGGGCCGGCGTCCGCGGTGCCGGCGTCCGCCACTCCTCCGGCGGCCCCCTCCGAGGCGCCGGCGGCCGGCCCGAGGGCCGGCGGCACCGGTTCCGGCGCGCCGGCCGACGCCGAAGCCGCCGTGTTCCAGGCGGCGACCAGCGTGGTGTCGTCGCCCGAGTGCTGCGAGGCCTTGCCCAGCCAGCCGGGTAGCACGGCGCGGACGGTGGCCGCGCCCTCCGCCGACAGCCGGTCGTCCAGCCCGGCCATGAACTGCAGGAACCCCCGGTCCGAGGCGAAGCTCTTGGAC
This sequence comes from Streptomyces sp. NPDC059851, assembly GCF_042732005.1. NCBI lineage: Bacteria > Bacillati > Actinomycetota > Actinomycetes > Kitasatosporales > Streptomycetaceae > Streptomyces > Streptomyces sp. NPDC059851. The sequence goes on from NZ_JBHWJJ010000040.1 coordinate 37,515, forward strand.
AGCCCGTCGGTGGAGACCGAGACCAGCCGGGGCGTCCGCGAGGGGGCCGTGACCGGCGCCCAGTGGGTCCGTACGCGCAGCCACGCCTCCGGGGTGCACAGCGACTCCGTCTCGTCGCCCAGGTCGGCCTCCGCGGGGGCCAGCGGCATGCTCACCCGCCCGTCGTCCCCCACCACGGTCAGCTCGCCGTCGCCCAGTTGCCAGGCCGCGAAGACGCGGGGCGTGAGCACGGCGCCGACGAGGGTGCTGCCGTACAGCAGCAGCTTGTCCTCGTCGGTCATGCCCGGCTCCTCGTGGGAGCTGGTCCGCGCCCAGTTGCCGAGGACCCGTTCCCGCCAGGCGCTGACCAGCTGACGCGGGAAGGTGTGCTCGGCGTAGTGCATCAGCCAGGCCAGGCTCGGCGGCCGCTCGTCGCCCCGCGGCCGGGCGAGCGCCGCGAACTGCCGTGCCTCCTCCACGAACAGGTCCACCGCGAACCGGGATCCCAGGTGGCTGCGGGCGTGCACCGCCGAGCCGTGGCCGTCGGCCACGGCCAGGATCAGCGGCTCTTCGTCGGTCCCGAGTCCCACGGCCTCGCAGTAGTCCTGGTTGCGGGTCTTGTTGACGCCCTGCACGCTCTGGCGGAGCGTCTCCCACAGCGGCCCGGACCCCGTCGACCCCGGAACGCCGGGCGGCCCCGGAGGGCCGGAAGGGCCGGGCGGCCCCGGCGGTAGGGGTGGGACGGGTGGGACGGGTGGTGGCAGGGGTGACACGGGGCCGCTCACCACACGTCGTCATCGTCGTCGTCGAGCACGGGCGGGGCGTACGGCGGCTGCTTGACCATGCCGTCCCCGGAGCCCGCCACCGGCTGGGAGGCCGCCTTGACCGCCGCCGTCGACGCCCACCGGATCGCCGCCGCCAGCTGCTTGGGGCTGTTCGCGTCGAGCGGCTGGAGCTCCGGGTTGCCGAGGAACTCCTGGAGCACGGTGCGGTCCGCGTCCGCGCCGATCGCGATGGCCACCCGTACGGCCTTGCGCCCCCACGGGGTCGCGTCCACCGCCCGCAGCCCGGCCTTCCAGTCGTCGGTCGGCACCCCGTCGGAGACGAGGGCGAGGACCGGCTTGAGCGCGCGCTGCGGCATCGGCGGGGTGTCCAGCTCCCGCGCCACCAACTGGAGCGCCTCGCCCAGGTTGGTCATGCCGTCGACCTGGACGTCCTGCCAGGTGAAGTTCTCCACCGGCACCGGGTCCTGGTGGTGCCAGCGCGCGGTCGTGGAGAACGTCATCGTCCGCAGCAGCAACTGGGCCGCCGGATTGTCCTGCGCCACCGAGCGCATCTCCGGAACGGCCTCTCTGATCGCGTAGTTGAGCTGGCCGATCTTCTCGCCCTGCATCGAGTACGAGCAGTCGAGCAGCCAGATGAAGTGGACCGGCCGGTTCGCCATCGGCCCGCCGGGGATGTCACTCACTGCTGATCTCCTTCAGCTCCCAAAGCCATTGGGGTACGTACTGCACGAGTGCCGCCAGCCCGGCGGTCGCCGTCATCGCGACCGCCACCACGAGCAGGGTCAGCATCAGCCGCCGCCCCCGCGCGATCTGCGGTGTCACCATGGGGTGTTGCTCCTTCCAGCGACCCTAGCCAGTCGCCCCGGCCCTCGTCACAGGCTTGATCGATCCGGTGTGCCGCGGCTGGCGGAACCGCGTCGCGGCCGGGGCAGCCGCGCGATCTGCTTCAGCCCCGGCGGCCGGCCGCTTCCCGCGGGGCCGCCGGGGCTGCCGGCCGGCCCGCCGACCCGCAGGCCCGTTCGGCCCAGCAGCCACAGCACCGGCTCGGCCGCCCGGAGTTGCTCCGACTCCAAGGCTCCCGCCCCGGTGGCGGCGCGGGCACTGACCGCCCAGAAACGGGCCGCGGCGAAGTCGTGGCCCAGCGACCGCACCAGCTCGCCCAGCCCGATGTGCTCCAGCCAGGCGTCCACCGGCCCGTCCCCGGGCCGGGGCAACGAGTCCAGCCGGTCCAGCACGTCCCGCTTGGTCACCACCGCCGCCACGCCCAGCCGCCGGCGCCGGCCGCCCAGGCCCTGCAGTTCGCCGGTGAAGCCCGCGTACGTCTCCACCGGGCCCTGGTCGGCCGGCCGGGCGGCCACCGCCAGCTCCCCGTCGCCCGCGCGCAGGGAGCGGCGTACGACGGGCGAGGCCAGCACGTCCGCGACGAGCAGCACCCCGTCGGCGTGTGCCAGGTACTGCTGGCGGCGGGTGGTGTCCGCGTCCCGCAGGGACTCGCCCATCGGGTCGTACACGTACAGCAGCCGCTGCCGCCGCAGCCACCGGCGGCCCTTGCCCACCAGCAGCATCAGCGCACGCGGCTGCCCGCCCTGGGTCTTCAGCGCCCAGCCCGTGGTGTCCACCTGCCGGCCGAGGGTGGTGGCCTCGTTCCGGTCGGCGGGGGAGGCGTACTCCACGGTCAGCCCGGCCGTGCGGGACCAGGCACCCAGCCCGTCCAGCACGGCCGCGAGCAGCATCGTCTTCCCCGCGGAGGTACCCCCGACCAGCGGCAGGTGCACCACCCGTGTCGTACCGACGGCCTTCGGCAAGCCTTGGTCGCAGTGCGGGCAGCGCGCGGTGAGCCCGCTCCGCCCGGCCAGCGCGGTCGTGGGCAGGGCCCGCCCGCAGTGGCAGACGTGCCGCACGATCCCGTACCGGCCGGCCCGCAGCTCGCGGTGGGCGGCGCCACAGCCCGGGCACAGGTACACGGCCAGCGGGAACGGCCGGTAGCAGCCCGGGTACGGGCACTTCATCCGGATGCCCCGGACCAGCTTCCACAGCCGGTCCACGCCGCGCCCCGCCAGCACCCCGGCCAGCACGACCGCCGTCACCAGCACCAGCTGCGCGGCGAACGCGACCGTGATCCCGACCAGCAGCAGCCACGTCAGCAGCGCCGACAGCACCGCGGCCAGCGCCATGGCGGGCGCGATGAGCCGCAGCACCAGGCGGCCGATCCAGTGCTCGGCCTCCTCCCCGGTGTAGCCGCTGCGGCCGCGCAGCAGCCTGCCCCGGACCATTTCGTCCAGCCAGTGCCGGGTCAGCAGGTACCACACCATCTCGACGGCGGCCAGCCCGGCGCCCGCCGTGTCGACCCACATCTGCAGGGCCCAGTAGGCCAGTTTCGCCGGCTCCGCCCCGGGGTGCGGAGCAGTGATCCGCGGGTCCGGGGTGCCGGGGGTGCGGGGTCCGAACGCGGTCCCGGCGGCCTGCAGCGCCAAGGCCAGGAACCGCCACAGCCCGTACCCGAGGCAGACCACCACCCCGATGACCCCGGTGGCGTACAGGACGATCCGCAGGCCCAGTTCGGGACTCATGGCAGCTGCCCGTCCTTCCCGTCGCCGCCGGTGCCGCCCCGGCCGGCCGGCGGGGGCGGGAAGGCCGGGCTGCCGGGGACGACGGGCCCGCCGCCCCCGCCGCGGGGCGGCGGATCGGCGGGGACACCGCCCCGGCCACCGCCCTTGGCGGCCCGCCGCGCCCCCCGGCCCGCCCCGGTGAAGCGGTCCCGCAGCCGTCCGAAGGCGCCCGGCCGCTGCCAGCCGCGGAACTCCTGCGCCCAGCGCCCGCCCAGCCGGCCCAGCGCCTCCTCCAGGGCCGCCAGCCCGTCCGGCGGCAGGCCCCGCACGACGGGACGCATCACCCCGTCCAGGAGATCCGTACGGGCCTCCTGCCACACGGGGCCCGCCTGCGGCTGCGAGGACCAGGTCGCGAAGCACTCGGCCGCGTAGCGGGCGTCGAGGCGGAGCCGGTCCACGACCCGCGGCTCGCGGGCGGTCTGCCGGTACGCGGCCAGCAGCGCCGCGTCGTTGCTCTCGATCAGGGCCCGCAGCTCGCTTTCGGGCCGGTCCTCGGCCGCCAGCAGCCGCGCCGCCACCGCCCCGTAGGCGTGGTCCCGGGCGGAGGGCGACGGGTTCAGCGTCCCCAGGTCCAGGGCCTGCCGCACCCAGCCGGGGCCGGCCGCACCCGCGCGCAGGTTCCGGGCGAGCTCCAGCATCAGCAGCGACGGCCGTAGCGCGGAGGGGAGTTCTGCCGTGAAGTGCCGCAGCAGCTCCGGGGCCAGCTCCTCCGCCGCCCGGTCCGCGGCCGGGGCGTCCACCGCCGCCCGCGCGAGCAGCTCCCAGGTGCCGGCCTCCCGGTGGGGCCCGGGTCCCGTGGACGTGAGGACCAGCCAGGCCTCGTGTGCGCCCGGCGCCCCTTCGGGCCACACCAGCCGCATCGCGGTCCGCAGCACCAGCGGCTCCGCCTCCAGCGGGACCCCGGCCGCCTGCACCAGGTGGGTCAGGGCCCGCACCCGGTCCCCGCCCGGTTCCGGTCCCCGTGCGCAGATCCGCAGGTGCGGCAGGGCGTCGGCCGCCGTCAGCCGCAGCGGGGTCCGGGCGAACACCCGGGCCGCCGCGGCCGGATCGCCCGCCGCGAGCCCGTCCAGCCGGTCCAGGACCAGGGCCCGCAGCCCCGGCATCCCGTCCAGCGCATCCCGCACCGGCCCGCCGTACGTCCCCTCCGGGTCGGCGATCAGGGCCCGCGCCAGGTGCCGGGCCACCTCCGGCAGGACGTCGGCGCTGTCGATCCCGAGCTCGGCGCCGACCCGCAGCAGGCCCACACGGTCCGCCGGCCCGCGCTGCGGGTCCGTCAGCGCCGCCCGCAGCTCCGGCTCCAGCTCCGCGCCGAGCCGCAGCCGGGCGGACTCGCCCAGCAGCCCGGCCGGCGGGGCGGCGCCGCCGGAGCGCACCGCCCGGGCCAGGGCGAGCGCCGCGAGCGGCTCGGTCACCGCCACGGGGGCCCGTCCGGCCAGGGCCGCCAGCAGCCGCCCGCACGCGGCGGCCTCCGCGGCCGCGGCCTCCTCGTCGTCCCCGACCGGGTACCCGCTCCCGTCCGGGTACCCGCTCCCGTCCGCCGGCAGGCCCAGGGCCGTGGCCAGAGCGTGGAGCCGGCCGTCGTCCAGCGCCTCCCGGTGCCCGGCCGCCCAGTCGGCGGCCGCCGCCCGGCCGGCCGGGTCCAGCGGGATCCCGGCCACCAGGGCGAGCGCGGCCAGCGGCCCGGTCGCGTACGGTTCCGCGGACAGCCGCCGGACCTCCGCGAACAGTTCCTGCCGCCCCGCCCGCCAGATCCGCGCGGCGGTCTGCGCCCACGCGTCGGGGGTGGGGGCGGGGGTCGCCCGGGCGGCGTCGTACACCCGGTAGCGGTGCTCCTGCCCGGCCAGGCCGAGCCCGTCGTCCGGCAGCACGCCGATGATCTGCTGCCGGGCGAGCTGCGGCCGTCGGGTGTAGGTGGTGAAGGTCAGCCACTGGCCCCGCTGGTGCGGCAGCACACTGCACGCCAGCATGATCCAGCGGGCCGCGGCCTCGCTGTCCGGCTCCACCACGACGACCTGCGGAGCCGCGGGATCCTCGCCGAGCCGGCGCACGTCCGCGAAGAACCCGGCGAGCCACGGGCCACGGGCGGCCACGAACGCGCTCAGCGCCTCCCGGTCCAGCGGCCCCGGCGCGGGCACCGCCGCCAGCGGCGGCAGGGGTGCACCGGGCGGCGGACTCTCGTCGGCCCACTGGGGGGAGCCCCAGGACGTGATCGGCAGCGGCCCCTCGGCCGGCCGGTCCGGCCCGGCGGGCTGCGGCAGGTGCACGGCGTGCGCGTGGAAGTTGCCCCAGCGGCCGCTGTAGTCGGCGCCCGTGTACACGGAGCGGGCCAGCAGCCGGCTGCCGTCGGCGAGCACGTTCAGGCTCAACGCCTGTGGAAAGAAGCGGAGTTGCTCCGGACCGGGGCGCGGCGGGGCGTCCCGGGGGGGCTCGTACCCGATCAGCTGCTCGGCCTCCCGCAGCAGCGAGACCGGCACGCCGGGGCTGACCGCCGTGAACCGGAAGCCCGAGCCGTCCGGGCCGGGCGGCGCCGAGGTGTAGTGCAGTTGCGCGAGGTTCACGCGGCTCCTCCCGATCCGGTGCGCCGGTTGCCGGCGCCCGTGGCGCTGCCGGCCGCGGTCCGCCGCAGCAGTCCGTCCAGCCCCAGCAGCCACAGCAGCGGGTCCTCCACGCGCAGCGGCTGCGGACCCGACTTGGGGGCGTCGGACGGGGACTCCGCGGGCGGCGGGGAGCCCAACGCCGAGATCCCGAACAGCGACAGCTGCGCGAAGTCCCGTTCCAGCTGTCGGAACAGCGCCCCCGAGTCCCAGCCGTCGAGCAGGGCGCGCATCTCCTCGTGCACGGCGAGCCGGTCCTCGTCGTCGAGCACCCCGCCCGCGTGGCCGGCGTTGCGCCGCAGCGGGGAGTGCGGGCCGACCAGCGAGAACAGGGAGTCGGTCTTGGTGACGGCGACCGCCACCGGGGTGGTGACCCGGCCCCGGCTGCTGCCCCGGCCGTGGGCGCGCAGCTGCGCGGCGAGGTCGGCCGCGATCTGCTGCGGCGGGGTCTCCACGGTCGGCAGCGGCAGTCCCGCGTCCAGGGGCAGTTGGTCCCGTACGGCCCGCATCTGCAGCGGGTCCACCAGCAGGATGATGCCGTCGGCCGCGGCCAGGTAGTGGGTGTAGCGGTCCATGGCCTCCGCGCTGCCGAGGTCCTCGCCGGCCGCGTCGAAGAACACGAGCGCGGTGTGCCGGCTGCCGTCCCCGAGCAGCCGACGGCGCAGCGGCAGGCTGAGCCGGTACAACAGCGGGTCGTTGAAGCCGAGTGCCGCCGGCCTGGTCGCCTCCGGCAGCCGCAGCCGGTCGTACAGGTCCTCGGCCATCTCCCGGTCCCGGCGCTGGGTCTCGCCGCCCATCGCGGTGATCGACGCGCCGTACGCCCGGCCGACCCGGTTGCGGAGCTCGTTGATCAGCACGGAGACGTAGGTGCTCTTGCCGGACGCCTTCGGGCCGAGCAGGGCGATGATCCGGGTGTCCTGGTCGCAGTAGTCGCTGGGGAAGTCGCTGTGGCAGCGCAGGCAGACCCGGACCGGTGTGGACACCCCGCAGTGCGGGCAGTCCGCGCGGGAGCCGCCGCTGCCGCCGAGGCGGCCGGCGAGCCCGCGCGGCCCGGGGAAGACGGGGCCGCGCAGGGTGAGCGCGGGCGGCACGCTCGGGCCCATGAACTCGGCCCAGACCGAGTCGAGTTCGGCGGTACAGGGTTTGCCCCCGCGTACCCCGGTCGCGGACATCTGGCAGCGGAAGGGCAGCCGGGCGGCGGAGGAGCGGTCGAAGCAGTAGGGGCAGACGACGGAGGTCATGTCAGCGGACCACCAGGGAGGTGAGGGAGGGCTCGTCGAGCCGGACGGAGGCGGCACGGCCGCCGAGGAGGAATCCGCGTACGGCGTACGGGCCGGTGGCGGGTGGGTGGGGGGCGATCTCGCGCTCCACGGTCCCGGCGGCGGCGAGCTCGCTGCCGGTCACGCGACACAACTCGGGTCCGTCGCCGGGCCGGTGGGGGCGTGCGGCGCCGCCGACGGCGCCGCCGACGAGGACGAAGTCGGGCAGGCCCGCCCCCGGGTCGCCGCCGGGCGCGACCAGGGTGACGCGGAGCACGGAGGGCCCGCGGCGCAGCCTCCGCCGCTGCCCGGGCAGCACCCGGTAGGCGATGGCGACGTCGGCGGGCAGCAGGACCTGCCCGGCGTCGCCAGGGGAGGCCACCGTCGCGAGGGAGCTGCGGGGGGCGGCGTACGCGGTGACCCGGACGGCGCCGGGCCCGACCGGCAGCTCCAGCCCCTCGCGCAGGAACACCGCGCGCACGACCGGGTGTTCGACGGGCTCGCCGCCGGCTTCGGGGGCGGTGGTGACGACGACCCGGCCCGTGTCGTCGGGCCAGTCGAAGGAGATGCGGGCGCGGCCGGCGGCGGTCCGGTGGGCGGTGAGCCCGGCCACCGGCTGCGGGGCCTCGACGGTGGTGCTCGGCCCGGCCAGCGCCCGCTCGCCGAGCACGGCCACGGCGCTGACGGTGGCCAGGGTGCCGGGCGGCGGGTCCGCGGCGCCGGCCGCGTCCACCCACGGCACGGCCGGCGGCAGCCCCTCGGCCGCGAGCTCGGCCCCCTGGGCGGGGGCCCCACCGGGCCACTCCACGATCCGTACGTCGCCTCCGGCGCCCCCGGTCCAGTGCAGCCGCAGCCCGCCGTCCTCCCGCGCCCGCGCACCGAGGCCCACCACGGGCTCCGGCCACGCGTGCACGGTGACCTCCCCCCCGGTCCCGGGTGACAGCACCTCGCCCCGGGGCCCCGCGTACCGCGCCCGGACCCGCACGGCGTACCGTCCCACGGCCACTCCGCCGACCCGCACGCCTTCGCCCCCGGACCCGGACGCCTGGCCCAGCCCGACGCCGGGGGCGGCAGCCCCCGTCACGGCTCCCGGACCGTGGCCGTCCCCCGCCCCCGACGGGGCGTCCCCGGCAGCCGGACGTCCGGCGGTGCCGCTCCCGGCCGCGGTGAAGCCGGGGATGACGGGCCCGTGCGGCACGGAGCGGCCGTCGGGCCCGACGACGGTCACCTCGACGCCGACCGCCCCGGCGGGACGTAACCAGGAGGCCTCGACCCGGGCGCGGCCGTCGGCGAGGACCAGCTCCGCCACCTCCGGCGCCACCAGCAGCACCGCACTGATCAACGGCCGCACGTCCTCGGCCGCATCGCGGTCCCCGGCCACCTCGTCCGCCGGGTCCGCCGGCACGCCGTCCCGTCCACCGGCCGGTATCCGCTCGCCGGTTGCGGCTGCGCCCCCCGCTCCGGGCGGTGCGGGGAACGCCCCGTGGGAGGGCGTCCCGGGAGCCGTGGTCGAAGCGGACCGCGCGCCGGCCGCGGCCGCGGGCGCGGTGGTGCCGCGCGGCGCGGCGCCGGTCGGGTCGGCGGCCCGGTCCGTGGCGGCGTCCGGGGCGTCGGTCGTGGCGGAGCCGGGCTCGGCGGGCCGGGGCCGGCGGGGCAGGGCCACGTAGCGGACCTCGCGGCCCAAGGGAGCCGTCGAGTCGGTCACCGGGCCCGTCGCCAGGTCGCCCGGGACCTCCGTCAGCGGCACGGTGAGCGGCTCGCCGCGGGTCAGCCTGACGATCCGCCGGGTAGCCCCGGTCGGGCTGGTCGGGGTGGCGGGGCCGGTCGTCCCGGTCGTCGCCGTCGGGCTGGTCGGGGTGGCGGGGCCGGTCGTCCCGGTCGTCGCCGTCAGGCCGGTCGGGGTGGCGGGGCCGGTCGTCCCGGTTGTCGCCGTCAGGCCGGTCGGGGTGGCGGTCCCGGGCGCCCCGCTACCGCCGGGGAAGAGGCGTAGTACGACGCCCTCCGGCGTGGGGGCGGCTGCCAGGCGGCCCGGCTCCGGGTGTGCGGCTGCGTGGGTGCGGACCAGGCCGCGCACGGCCCGCGGGCAGTCCCAGGCCAGGCCGGCGGCCTGCCCGTAGCGGGCCGCGGCTCCCTCCCGGTCCCCCCTGTCCTCGTGGTCCCGGGCTTCGTCCAGCAGCGCGTCCGCGTCCCGTACCAGCGCGGCGATCGCGGTGAGCCGGTGGGCCAGCAGCCGGTCACCGCCGGCCGGCGGCAGGGCGGCCGCGCACAGGGCGGCGGCCCGCACCCGCCCCTGCGCCCAGGCGTCCTCCAGGCTCTCGGCGGCGGTCCGTCCCGCCGCGTCCAGGCGGGCCCGGCCGGCGGCGGCCCGAGCGAGGGCGGCCGCTTCGGCGGGGTCGATCCCGAGGGCGGCGGCGGTCTCCGGCCGGTCCCCGCGGGGGTGGTCGTGGAGCAGCTGCACCAGTTGGTAGAGCAGGATCCGGCGGAGCGCGGCGGGATCCCGCTCCTGTATCCCGGCGAGCCGTTCGACCAGTGCCGCCGCCCGGGCCCCGGCGCGGGCCGCAACCGGCCCGCGCAGCACCGCCGCGCCCACGTGGCGCCGCCGGCCAGGCCCTTCGACGGCGAAGACCCCGTCCAGTACGCGCAGTCGTCCGCCGGGCGGGACGAATAACTCGCCCACATGGCTGAGACCCAAGTCCTTCTGCGCCGCCACCAGTTCGCCGTAGCGCTCCACCAGCGGAGCGACCGGCAGGCCGGTGAGCGCCCGTGACAGTCCGAGGGCGTGCCCGAAGCCGGTCCGCGTACCCGTCCCCGTCATGCCCCCGTGCCCCCCGTGCCGTGTGACCGGAAGTCATTCCAGCAGATCCGGGCGGCGGCCGGGAGGGCTTTGCGTTCTCCCGACGTACCGCGGGACGTCACGGGCTGCTCTCCGGGCGGTCCCCCGGGCCCGCTGTCCTTGGGGCGCCCCTCGGTTCCCCGTCACCTCCCCGTCCGTTACGACCCGTCCCGTTCCCCTCACCCGCAGAGGTCTTCACCCCCATGGCTGAACTCAACCGCCGCAGGTTCCTCCAGATCGCAGGCGGCACCGCCGCCCTGGCGATGCTGAACGAGAGCATCGCGCGGGCGGCCGCCATCCCGGCGCAGGGCACCACCGGCACCGTCCAGGACATCGAGCACATCGTGGTCCTGATGCAGGAGAACCGTTCCTTCGACCACTACTTCGGCACCATGAAGGGCGTCCGCGGTTTCGGGGACCCGCGCCCCGTCCTCCAGGACAACGGCAAGTCCGTCTTCCACCAGCCCAACGGCACGAAGGACGTCCTCCCCTTCCGCCCGGACGTCGCGGACCTCGGCATGCAGTTCCTGGAGGGCCTGAACCACGACTGGGCCGGCGGCCACCAGGCGTACAACAGCGGCAAGTACGACAGGTGGGTCCCGGCGAAGACCGCCACCACCATGGCGTACATGACCCGGAACGACATCCCGTTCCACTACGCCCTCGCCGACGCGTTCACCGTCTGCGACGCCTACCACTGCTCCTTCATCGGCGCCACCGACCCCAACCGCTACTACATGTGGACCGGCTACACGGGCAACGACGGCACCGGCGGCGGCCCCGTCCTCGGCAACCAGGAGCTCGGCTACGGCTGGCGGACCTACCCCGAGCGCCTGGAGGCCGCCGGGATCTCCTGGAAGGTGTACCAGGACATCGGCGACGGGCTGAACGCGGCGGGCTCCTGGGGTTGGATCAACGACGCCTTCCGCGGGAACTACGGCGACAACTCGCTCCTCTACTTCAACGCCTACCGCAACGCACAGCCCGGCAGCCCCCTCTACGAGAAGGCCCGCACGGGCACCAACGCCAAGGCGGGCGAAGGCTACTTCGACCGGCTGCGCGCGGACGTCGTGAACGGCGCCCTGCCGCAGGTCTCCTGGATCGCGGCCCCCGAGGCGTTCAGCGAGCACTCGAACTGGCCGACGAACTTCGGCGCCTGGTACATCTCGCAGGTCCTGGACGCGCTGACCGCGAACCCGGCGGTGTGGGCGAAGACCGCCCTGTTCCTCACCTACGACGAGAACGACGGCTTCTTCGACCACGTCGTCCCGCCGTACCCGCCCGCGTCCTCCGCCTGGGGCCTTTCCACGGCGGACGTCAAGGGCGACCTGTACGCGGGCGGGGGCGGATACGCGGCCGGCCCGTACGGGCTGGGCCCGCGCGTCCCGATGATCGTGGTCTCCCCCTGGAGCAAGGGCGGCTACGTCTGCTCGGAGACCTTCGACCACACCTCGCTGATCCGGTTCATGGAGAAGCGCTTCGGCGTGCTGGAGCCCAACATCTCCCCGTGGCGCCGCGCCGTGTGCGGTGACCTGACCTCGGCCTTCGACTTCACGCGGGCCGATGCCGCGCCCGCCGCGCTGCCGTCCACGGCCGGGTACGTGCCGCCGGACAAGAACCGCCACCCGTCCTACCACCCGGTCCCGCCGGCGGCCGGCGCCCTGCCGCGTCAGGAGGCCGGGGCCAAGCCGACCCGTGCCCTGGGCTACGTCCCGTACGTGGACGGCCGGGCCACCGTCTCCACCGGCAGGTTCACCCTGACCTTCTCCTCGGGCCCCACCCTCGGCGCCCACTTCCACAGCACCTCGGGCAACCGCACGGACGGGCCGTGGCCCTACACGGTGGAGGCGGGCAAGACCCTGTCCGACACCTGGTCGACGAGCGGCTCCACCGGCAACGCGATCGACCTCACGGTGTGGGGGCCCAACGGGTTCCTGCGGACGTGGAGGGGCCCGGCGAAGAAGGCCGGCCCCGAGGTCACGGCCCGCCACGACGCCGCCACCGGCGACCTGACCCTGACCCTGGCCAACTCCGGTACGACCGCCGTCAACCTCACGGTGACCAACGCCTACGACGGCGCAGCCACCCGGACCCTGCGCGTCGCGTCCGGCGCCACCGTCACCCACACGGTGGACCTGCAGGCCTCGTCCCGCTGGTACGACGTCACGGTCGTCTCCGACCGCGACGCCACGTTCCTGCGCCGCTTCGCGGGGCACGTGGAAACGGGCGCGCCCGGCGTCTCCGACCCGGCGCTCAGGACCGTCTGACGCGGTCGTCCGCGCCCCGCAACAGCCGCCGTTCCAGGACCGGCAGGTCCCCGGGACGGTGGCTGCGGGCGTGCGTCAGCAACAGGTTCCGGGCGGTCTCCGGGACCCGGCGCCGCTTGGGGTGGCGGGTGGTGAAGTGCTCGCCGGCGAAGAACCGTACGGCGCCCTCCAGCCCGGCGCGGTCGGTCTCCCGGACCGCCCAGGCGAGGTCGGCCGTGGGGGCGTCCGCCAGCAGCCGCGAGGGAGCCTGCTCGGCGAGGACGGACGCCGCGTCCCCGGGCTCGTCCCGTGGTGTGCCCAGCCAGCTGAGGACGAGGGCGAGCGGGACCGCGGGGCGGTGGCCGTCCGGGGCCTCGCCCCCGGCCAGGGCCCCGGCGTACTCCCGCAGCGGTGCGGGCGCTTCCCGCACCCAGCGGGCCCGGTGCCGGGCCGGTATCCCGTGGGGACGGGCGGGATCGAGGAGGTGCGCCAGTTCCTCCGAGCGGGTCAGGGGCGTGCTGCGGACGAGCTGCCCGCCCGCTTCGTACAGGACCACGGTGCCGTCGTGGTCGAGGCACGTGCACTCGAAGGGTTCGGGTGCGCGTGCGGCCGGCCACGCGGCCAGCACGTCGGCGATGTCGGCGGGGGCGCGGACCTCGTATGCCGCAGGGTGGTACGGGGGGCCGTGCCCAGCGGTCCGCGACCTGCTGAAATCGACGCGCACGGTGCGGGACATCGGCTTCACGGTGCGATGCTACGCGCCCGCGTGCGCCGGGCCCGAGGACCACGGACGTGCCCCCCGGCAGCGCACGGCGTCTCCGCGGGACCACGGGAACACCGCGCACCACGGGGTGGCGCCGGTGTGGGCGCGGGCCGGGTGGGCAGTACGTACGGCGTCGGTTCCGCCACCTCCGCCACCGAGGGAGAACGCATGGCCATCGCCCACCGCAGGATCGGCACCGGGCCCCTGCGCGCCGTCGTGCTGCACGACTGGTTCGGCACCTCCGCCAACTGGGGCTCCGTGCTGGACCACTTCGACCCGGAGGGCTTCTCGTACGCCTTCCCGGACTACCGCGGCTACGGCGACCGCCGGGACGTCCCCGGTCGCTACGACCTCGCCGAGATCGCCGATGACGTCCTCGCCCTCGCCGACGAGCTCGGCTGGGACACCTTCTCCCTCATCGGCCACTCCATGGGCGGCAAGGCCGTCCAGCAGGTCCTGGCCCGTGCCCCCGAGCGGGTCGAGAAGCTGATCGGCGTCAACCCCGTCCCGGCGGGGCCCTACGAGATGGACGACGACACCCACGCCCTCTTCCGCGGGGCCGCCGACAGCCCGGAGAACCGGCGCGTCATCCTCGACCTGGTCACGGGCCACCGCGCGAGCCGCCACTGGCTGGACCGCATGGTCGCGCACTCCGTCGCCGTCTCCCGCCCCGAGGCCTTCGCCGCCTACCTGTCGAGCTGGCAGTCCCTGGACCTGTCGGCCGCGGTGAAGGGCAGCACCGTCCCCGTGCTGGTCCTCGTGGGGGAGTACGACCTCGCGCTGAGCCCCGATGTGATGCGCGCCACCTGGCCGCCCTCGTACCCGAACTGCCGGGTCCTGCCGCTCCCCGGGGCCGGCCACTATCCGCCGCACGAGACTCCGGTGGCCTTCGTCACAGCGGTCGAGGACTTCCTCCGCTCCGGCAGGGAGGACGGGGAGTAGCGGAAAAGCCCGTAGGGGCACGAGGCGGACCTCGTGCCCCTACGGGACGGAAGGGTGAGTGACGGGACTCGAACCCGCGGCCACCTGGACCACAACCAGGTGCTCTACCAACTGAGCTACACCCACCACGACGGGCAGCGGACCGCCCGTTCGATGTGCACGCACAGCATAGCCGATCAGACGGGTGGTCCTGCGACGCGATATCCGGCCGGGCGGCCGGTGGCCGCCCGGCCGGCGCGGCGGCTACGCGCCCGGCGCGGCGGCTACGCGCCCGGCGCGGCGGAGGCGTGCGCGACGGCCGCGGCCGCGAGCGCCCGCACGATCGGGTGCGGACGGCTCCCGTCCCCGGACAGCTCCGGCTGGAACAGCGTCGCCAGGAAGAACGGGTGGCCCGGCAGTTCCGCGATCCGCGGCTGCCCGTCCTCGTCGTGCCCGGACAGGCGCAGGCCGTGGGCGGTGAGGGCCGGCAGGTGCCGCGGCTCGGGCCCGTAGTTGCAGTGGTACCGCTCGGTGGTCCGCTCCGCGCCGAGCACGGACTCGGCGAGCGAGCCGGGCTCCACCCGTACGACGCCCTCGTGCCCGACGAGCGAACAGGCCAGCGGGGTGATCAGCAGGTCCTCGGCACCGGGGTCGTTCTCGGCGTGCGCGATGCCGGACAGCCCGCAGACCGTGCGGGCGTACTCCAGCAGGGCGTGCTGGAAGCCGCCGCAGGTCCCGAGGAACGGAATGCCCTCCTCCCGTGCCACGCCGATCGCCGCCAGCGCCCCGGCCTCGCTGGCGTACGGGCTGCCGGGCAGTACCCAGACCGCGTCGAAGCGGGCCAGGGCCCCGGAGGCGGCCTCGGCCCCGGCGTCGGTGGTGGGGATCCAGTAGGCGTCCAGGACCAGCCCGTCGCGGGAGGCGAGGGCGTCGAGGAGGAGCGGGATCCGGGTGTGGGACGTCACGTGCGGGGAGCGGTCGCCGACGAGGGCGATCCGGGCGACGGGCGCGCTCGGCCCGTCCTGCGTGCCGACGGTGGTGCCGGTGGTCGTGTGGCTCATGCCGATCATCCTCGGGGCGGCCCCCACTTCAGCGCCAACGATTGTTCCTGCATGATCGATAAGCGATGCTGATGGTCATGGATCCGCACCTCCTGCGCACCTTCGTCACCGTGGCCCGGCTGTCCTCCTTCTCCGCCGCCGCCCGCGAGCTCGGCTACACCCAGTCCGCCGTCTCCCAGCACATCGCCGCCCTGGAGGGCGACCTCCGCACCGAGTTGCTCACCCGCCGCCCCGTCACCCCCACCCCCTCCGGGCTGCGGCTGCTGGAGCACGCCGCACCGTTGCTGCTGCGGCTCGACGCGGCCCGGGCCGACGTGCTCCGGCTGGCCGCGGCCCCGCCCGGCCGGGTCACCCTCGCCGCGTCGCCGCTCGCCGTCGGGCCGCGGCTGCTCGCCGCCCTGCCGGCCACCGGCGTCGAGCTGCGGGTCGTACCGCCCGACCAGGTGCCGGCCGCCGTCGCCACCGGCGGCTGCGACCTCGGGCTCGTCGACGGCCTCGCCGCCGCCAGCGACCCGCTGCGGCTGCCCGACGTGGCCCCGCTGACCGTCACCGGCATCGACGAGGAGCAGCTCGCCGTCCTCCTCCCCACCGGACACCCCTTCGCCGTGCGGACCGCCCTCCGCCTGGACGACCTCGCCGACGCCCGCTGGCTCGACGCCCCGCACGCCGGCCTCGCACCGCCCGCCGCCGTCCGCACCGCCCCCGCCCTGCGGTACGAGGGCACCGACCTGCACGCCCTGTGCGCCCTGGCCGCCGCCGGGCACGGCCTGGTCCTGCTGCCCCGCCGGGTGGCCGCGACCGCCGTGGCGGGGGTGGCCGTCCCCCTGTCCGACCCCCGCCTGGTCCACCGCACGGAGCTCCTCACCCCCCGCACGCCCACGCCAGCGGCCGCCGCCCTGTCCGCCCGGCTCGGCGCCCTAGGCTGACCCGCATGAGCGGAATAGACGTGGTCAACGGTGCGGTGGGCGCCGTGTTCGGGCTCGTCCTCGGGAGCCTCTTCCAGCAGCCCGTCGAGGACGCCTGGTACCGGTTCAGGCAGCGATCCGCGATCCGCGTACGGAGTTTGACGTTCCGCCAGGACGGTGGCCGGGCCACCGCCTGGTCCGCGTTCGCACTCGGCCCGCTGCGCACCTCCGCCCTGATCGTGGAGGGCGACGGACGGCACCCCATCGCCCCTTCGGCCGTCCACATCCAGGTCCTCGACCAAGAGGTCGTCCTGCCCGAGGACATGGCCCCCTGGCGCGACGAGATCGAGGAGCAGGAGGGCGAACGGGACGGCGGCGGCGCCTGGAACGGCCCCCGCTACGCGGTCGACGAGGTGTCCGTATCCCGCAGCCCCCTGGAGGAGCAGCCGGAGGTCCGCCTGCGGCTGCGGCCCACCGACTACTTCACCTTCCTGGCCGCCCAGCAGCTCGACCGCAGGTTGCCCGACGGCACCACACCGCGCGGCCGCTACCTGGACCCCGGCGACCCGTTCGCCGCACCCGCCTTCCTGCAGTGCAGCTTCGGCGTCAACGTCGCCGTGGTCACCGCCGACCACCTCCTGGTCGTCAGCCGCCGGGCCGACGGCGTCAGGACCGGGACCGGCCTGTGGAACTCCTCGGTGAACGAGGGGGTTTCCCGGCACCTCGACTCCGCCGGACGCAACGCCCCCGACCTGCACGAGGTGGCGCGCCGCGGCATGCGCGAGGAACTCTCCCTGGAACCCCACGAGTACACGCTCAGCCTGCTGGCCTTCGTGCTCGACGTGGAGCGGCGGCAGTGGAGCGCCCATTTCCACGCCCGGCTCGACCGGTTGACCGGCGACGGCCTGCAGGAGCGGACGTCCCGCGGAGTCGCCGACCGGTGGGAGCACCAGAGCCTCGACCTGGTCCCGTTCCGCCCCGTCGACGTCGTCCGCTACATGCTCCGGCCGGAGCGGATCCACCACTGGGCGCCCACCGCCCCCGCCCTGTTCCACCTCGCACTGGTCCACGTCCACGGGCGGGGCCCGGTGGAGCGGGCGGAGGACCGGGCCGTACGCCGCCTCGGCGCGCGCTGAGTCCCGGTCCGCCACCGGGTCCTAGGGGGCTCAAGGCGCCAGCAGGACCACCGACTCCGCCGGAACGCGGATGCGGCCCTCCGGGTCCGGGTGGTCGACCGGCTCCCAGGAGGCGACCACCCGGACCCCGTTGCGGCCCAGGGGGATCACCGCCGGCTCGGGGGCGAGGTTGACCACCACCCGTACGTCACCCCGCCGGAAGGTGATCCAGCGCCGCTCCTCGTCGTACGCCACGCGCACCGCCGCCAGGTCCGGGTCCCGCAGGTCCGGATGGCTGCGGCGGAGCCCGACCAGGGTCCGGTACCAGGCCAGCAGCCGTGCGTGCGGGGCGCGTTCCGGCTCCGCCCAGTCCAGGCAGGACCGGCTCCGGGTGGCCGGGTCCTGCGGGTCCGGGACCTCGCCCGCCTGCCAGCCGTGGGCCGCGAACTCCCGGCGCCGGCCGGTGCGGACCGCCTCGGCGAGCTCCGGGTCCGGGTGGTCGGTGAAGTACTGCCACGGCGTGCCGGCGCCCCACTCCTCCCCCATGAACAGCATCGGCACGAACGGCCCGGCCAACACCAGCGCCGCCGCGCACGCCAGCAGCCCCGGGGAGAGGGAGGCGGCGAGCCGGTCGCCCTGCGCCCGGTTGCCGATCTGGTCGTGGGTCTGGCTGTAGCCGAGGAAGCGGTGCGCGGGGGTCCGGCGGCGGTCCACCGGCCGGCCGTGGGTGCGGCCCCGGAAGGCCGACCAGGTCCCGTCGTGGAAGAAGGCCCGCGTCAGGGTCTTCGCCACGGCGGCGAGCGGGGCCCCGGCGAAGTCGGCGTAGTACGCCTGCGACTCGCCGGTCAGCGCACAGTGCAGGGCGTGGTGGAAGTCGTCGTTCCACTGGGCGTGCAGGCCCTGCCCGCCCTCGGCGCGCGGGGTGGTGGTCCGCGGGTCGCACCGGTCGGACTCGGCGATCAGGAACAGCGGCCGGTCCGTCTCCTCGGCCAGTGCGTCCACCGCCGCGGCCAGCTCCTCCAGGAACGTCAGTGCCCGCCCGTCGGCCAGCGCGTGCACCGCGTCCAGGCGCAGGCCGTCGATCCGGTAGTCCCGCAGCCAGGCGAGCGCGCTGCCGGTGAAGTAGGCGCGGACCTCGTCGGAGCCGGGCGCGTCCAGGTTCACCGCCGCACCCCAGGGCGTGTGGTGGCTGTCCGTGAAGTACGGGCCGAAGGCCGTGAGGTGGTTGCCGGAGGGCCCCAGGTGGTTGTGGACCACGTCCAGCACCACCCCGAGGCCGGCCGTGTGCGCCGCGTCCACGAACCGGGCGAGGCCCGCCGGGCCGCCGTACGGTTCGTGCACCGCCCACGGAGCGACCCCGTCGTACCCCCAGCCGTGCCGGCCGGGGAACGGGCAGACCGGCATCAGCTCGACGTGCGTGACCCCGAGCGAGACCAGGTGGCCGAGGCGGGCGGCGGCCGCGTCGAAGGTGCCCTCGGGGGTGAAGGTACCGACGTGCAGCTCGTACAGGACCGCGTCCTGCAGCCGGACGCCGGGTGCGGGCGCCTGCGGCGCCAGCGGCTCGACCTCCACGACGGCGGACGGCCCGTCCGGCCCGTCCGGCAGCCGCCGGCCGCGCGGATCGGGCCGTACGGCCGGGTCGTCGCCCAGCAGGAACCCGTACCGGTCCCCGTCGACGGCCGGCGCCTCGACGACCCACCAGCCGTCCCGGTCCGGATCGCGCACCATGTCGTACCCGACCCACTCCTCCCCGGCGTGCGCGAGCCGCAGGGCGACCCGGTCTGTCAGCGGTGCCCACACCTCGAAGTGCACGGGCGGCTCCCTCGTCTGCGGCGGTACCGGAACGTGAGCTTTGCCATGTGTCGTACCCATCATCGCCGGTGGCCGGGGGAGTTCTGGACACTCCGCCCCGGACGGGCCGACAATCACCCTGTGACGTCGAGTTTCGAGTTCCCCGCCCACCCCGTGCCGCGCCTCTCCGACGCGGAGCGCGACCACGCCCTCGGCAAGCTCCGCGAGGGTGCCGCCTGCGGCAAGCTGTCCCACGACACCTTCCTGCGCCGGATGGAGCTCGCCCTCGTCGCCCGCCGCTCCGAGGAACTCGCCGTCCTCGTGGCCGATCTGGACGGCCGGGAGTCGGAAGCCGCCTGGACCCGCCGCCTGTTCGGCTGGGTGGGCCGGGTCTCCGCCGTCTCCGCCGGGGTCCGACGGGCGTGGCACGCGGAGCGCCTGCCGAAGCTGCTGCTGCCGCATCCGGGCGCCCAACCGCTGCGGATCGGCCGCGACCCGGGCAACGGGCTCCGGCTCACCGACGAGACCGTCTCCCGGGTGCACGCCGAACTCGGCATGCGCGACGGGATGTGGGTCCTGACCGACCTCGGCTCCTCGAACGGCACCACCGTCAACGGCCGCAGGCTGACCGGCTCCATCGTCGTCCGCGACGGCGACCAGATCGCCTTCGGCCGCACGTCCTTCCGCCTGTCGGCGGGATAGGGCGTTCCCTCCGGGCCCGGCCGTCCGGCGCGCCGTCGCCCGCCCCGCGCGAGCCCTGCGGCCGGTCCCGCCGTCCGTGCCGGGCGGATGCGGAGGAACGGGCCGGCCGCGAAAGCGCAACGGCCAGGGCGCGCGGGGGCGAGGATGTGCGCATGGATCACGTGCCTGTCGTGCGCCCCGCGCGTCCCGAAGACCTGCCCCGCCTCGTCGAGCTCGTCCACGAGCACGTCGCGTACGAGAAGTCCGCACCCCGCCCCCCGGGCCTCGCCGACCGGCTGGGCCCCCGGCTGTTCGCCGAGGACGCGCAGGCCTGGGTGCTGCTCGCCGAGGACCCGGACGGCCGGGTCGTCGGGTACGCCGCCTGCTCGGCCGAGTTCACCTTCTGGGACGCCCGCCACTACCTGCACATGGACTGCCTCTACCTTGCCGAGGAGGCCCGCGGACACGGCCTCGGCGCCGCCCTGATGGACGGCGTGGCCGCGCTCGCACGCGAACGCGGCCTCGACCAGGTCCAGTGGCAGACCCCCGACTGGAACGAGGGCGCGATCCGGTTCTACGACCGGCTCGGCGCCGACGGCCTCGCCAAGCGCCGCTATGCGTGGTCCGTGGCGCCCGCTGCCGCCGGCACCGACGCCGTTACGGGCTGAGCGGGCCGGTGTCGGTGAGGCGGTCATAGGCGGCCAGGACGGTGCGGGTCTGGTGTTCGACCTGGTCGGCTACCGGGACCCAGCGGGCGTGGAAGCGGGTGGCGAACTCCGCGCACCAGCCCGTGACCAGCCGGTCCAGCCCGGGTGCGGCCGGATGGCCCTGGCCGTGCAGTACCCGCAGCAGCATCGAGGCGGCGCGCAGGGACAGCCGTCGACCGAAGGCGTCGATGCTGCTGATGCGGGCCGCCGAAGCCTCGGCGGGGGCGCCGGCGCCCGTCCACTCGGCGGTGATCGCGGGGATCAGACCGAGCGTCCAGTCGACGGCGCGCAGCAGCGGGGCGGCACCCGGATCCGCGCCCGGCGCCGCGTCCGCCGCCCGGTCCCGCACGGCGGAGACGAGGGAGGCGTCTTCCGTGAGCCGGTCCGCCAGGAACCGCAGCGCACCCCGCGGGTCGGGGTGCGGGGCCGGGTCGTCCACCAGGTCGGAGGCCCACATGGGGACCTCCACGATGGCGGTGGTGCCGGCGTAGCGGTGCGTGCGGTACCAGGTGCTGAGCCGGGTGTCCTCCGGGTGGAACGCCCCGGCGGCTGCGCGTCCCCGCGGGGGCATCACGAAGATGCCGGGCCCGGGGGACGGCCAGCCGACCGCGTCCGAGGCCCCGGTCTCCACGGGGATGCGCAGATCTGCGGCCGACTTGGCGAACGGCTCGGCGAGGCCGGGTATGTTCCGCGTGAGCTGGACCCAGGAGCCACCGAGATCGGTGCCGTGCAGGGAGACCTGCAACACGGGCCGTAGCTCGTCGATGAGGGCGGTCAGCGCCAGCGTTTCGGGCGGCAGCCGGTCCGGGGGCAGTAAAGACGGCGCCCACTCGGGCTGTTCGGGGCCGGGTGGCCGGTAGAAGTTCCGGTGGTAGTCGAGCAGGGAGTCCGGGCGCGGGGTGCGGTGCAGGGCGGCGCCGTCGGGATCGGCGCACAGGAGGAAGTGCCAGACCCCGCCGGGACGGAGGGCGGGGCCGTGGGCGAGGCGGCGGGCCAGGGCGAGGGCGGTGGCACCGCCGACGGGTTCGTTGGCGTGCGCGCCGGCCACCACGAGCACACAGCGGTCCCGCGGCCCGCCGCCGCCGACGGGCCCGCCCGCGCGGGGCCCGCCCGGGACGGTCCCGTCGGCGGTGGTCCTGTCGGCGGTGGTCCCGTCCGCGGCGGTCCCGTCCGCGGTCACGGACAGGAGCCAGAGGGGTTCGCCGCCCCGGGAACTGCCGATCCGGCGCAGCCGGACCCGGCGGGGGAGTTCGTCCGCCAGTGCGCGGGCGGCCAGCGCGAGTTCGCGCGGTGTGGGGTAGCGCATGTCACGGAGGTGGGTCACGTCTGATGCAATGCCCGCCGCGCACGCCCCCTACTGCTCCGCGCGCCCCACACTTCCCGGAATCCCCTGGCCAATGCCTCTGCCGCCGGACGAGTGCTGCTGGTGCAGGCCGCGGCCGGCCAGCGTCAGGAACACCTCGCCCACCGCCTCCGACAGCGTCGGGTGGGCGTGGACGTGGCGGGCCACGTCGGACGGCTCCGCGTCCCAGCCCACGACCAGCTGGCTCTCCGCGATCATCTCCGACACGTGCGGCCCCACCAGGTGCACGCCCAGCACCCGCCCGGACCGCTCCGCGACCACCTTCACCACCCCGCCCCGCCCGTGCACCATCCCCTTGGCGACGGCCGTCAACGGCATCGTGCCCACCACCACGTCGTACGCCTGGTCGCGGGCCTGCGCCTCGGTCAGTCCCACGGCGGCCGTCTGCGGCGCGGAGTACGTCACCCTCGGCACCGCCGCGTAATCCACCGGCGCGCCCGGTATCCCCGCCAGGGTCTCCGCCACCAACAGCCCCTCGGCGAACGAGGCGTGCGCCAGCCCGGGCGAAGGCGGCGGCAGCAGGTCGCCGACCACGTGGATCCCCGGAACGGAGGTCTCCAGCCGGGACCAGTCGGCGGGCGCCACGAACCCCCGCCCGTCCGCGGCGAGCCCCGCCGCCGCCAGGTCCAGCCCGTCGGTCACCGGAACCCGGCCCACGGCGACCAGCAGCCGCTCCGCCGCCACCTCGACGACGTCCCCCCGCGGACCGCGTACGGCGGCCCGCACACCCCCGCCCGCGAGCCGTTCGACACCCTCCAGCCGCGCCCCGGTCCGTACGTCGATGCCGCGCCCCCGCAGCCCCCGCGCCAGATGCCGGGACACGTCCGCGTCCTCCAGCGGAACAAGCCGCTCCGCGGCCTCCACCAGCGTCACCTCCGCCCCCATCGACCGGTGGAACGAGGCGTACTCCACGCCGATCGCCCCACCGCCCAGCACCAGCACCGAGCTCGGCAGCCCCGGCGCGAACAGCGCGTCGTCGCTGGTGACGACCGCGTGCCCGTCGGGCTCCAGTCCCGGCAGGACGCGCGGACGCGAACCGGTGGCCAGCACGATGCCCCGTGCCGCCGTGAAGTCCCGACCGTCCGAGGTCCTCACCGAGCGCGGGCCCGTCAGCAGGGCCGAGTCGTGCACCAGGCGCACCCCGGCCTGCCGCAGGTGCCCCTCCACCCCGCGGTGGTTGCGCGCGACGATGTCGTCCCGCGTGGCGGTCAGGGCCCGCCAGTCCACCCCGTCCACCGTCACCCGGACCCCCCAGCGCTCCCGCGCCTCGGCCGCCCCGTCGACGAGCTCGGCCGCGTGCAGCATGGCCTTGCTCGGTATGCACCCGCGGTGCAGGCAGGTCCCCCCGACCTTGTCGCGCTCCACGAGGACGACGTCCAGGCCCAGGGCCGCGGCGCGCAGGGCGGTGCTGTACCCGCCGGTGCCGCCGCCGATCACGATCACATCTGCGGTGTTCATGCCCTCCACCCTGGGCCGGGCCCGGCCTGCGGTCCAAGGCAATGATCTTCTCGGTGCCATGCAGGATGCTTATGCTTCGCATCCATGAGCCTGCGTCAGATGGAGTACTTCCTCGCCGTCGTGGAGGAGTCCTCCTTCACCCGCGCCGCCGACGCCCTGCACGTCACCCAGCCCGCCCTCTCCCACCAGCTCAAGGCCCTGGAGCGGTCGGTCGGCGGCGCGCTGCTGGAGCGCATGCCGCGCGGGGTCCGCCTCACCGCCATGGGGCGCGCCTTCCTGCCGCACGCCCAGCTCGCCGTCCGCAGCGCCCGCCAGGCACGGCGCGCGGCCCGCGCCGCCGCCGGGGCAGCAGGCGGCGAACTGCACGTCGCCACCGTCCACTCCGTCGCCGTCGGCCTGCTCCCGGCCGTCGTCACCCGCTGGCGGAGCCGCCATCCCGGCGTCCAACTGGTCCTGCGCGAGTACGGGTCCACCGAGGCCCTGGAGGAACATCTGGACCGCGGAGTCGCGGACCTCGCCGTGGGCCCGGAGCCCAAGGAGTGGACCGGGCCCGTCCTCCCGGCCGGCCGGGAGGAGCTGGTGCTCGTCGTCCCCTTCGACGACCCGCTGGCCGGCCGCGGCTCCGTCCGCCTGACCGAACTCGCCGACCGCGACTGGATCCGCTGCGCGCTGGAACCCACGCTGCACGGCGAGCCGTTCCTCGACTGGGCGTGCGGCAAGGCCGGCTTCACCCCGCGCACCGCGCTGCGCACCGAACACACCTCCACGGCCGTCCGCATGGCCGCCGCCGGCACCGGGGTCGTCCTGGCCCCCGCCCACACGGCCCGGGGCGCCCTCGGCGAGGACTGCGCGCTGCTCTCCCTCGACCCGCCGTGGCACCGCCCCCTCGCCGTCTTCTCCCGCGTCCCGCTGACGGGTGCGGCGGAGGCCTTCGCCGGGCTACTCGCCGTCCCGCCCGGAGCCGCCGCTCCCGCCGTCCGCGCCTCCGTCCCGTAGGAGGACGGCCACCGGCCGCGCCGCCAGCAGCTCCGCCAAGCGCACCCCGCCCTCGTACGAGGCGGGCCGCGCACCGTCCCCCGGCGTCGGGGGCCCGCCCCCCGCCGCCGGGGCCCCGGCCGCGGGGGGCAGCCCCACCCCCCCCCGCGGCCGGGCCGGGTGCGCCCGCCCCCCCCCCCCCCCCCGCCCCCGGCCCGACCCCG